>NZ_LIRL01000776.1 GCF_001419795.1 Streptomyces niveiscabiei | reverse complement strand
GTACACGACCGGCCCCCGCTGGATCGCCCCCGATCCCCGCATCGACGCCGTGCGCGGAACCGTCGCCGTGCAGCGGGGGCCGGTCGTGTACTGCGCCGAGTCCACCGACCTGCCCGCCGACCGGGACGTGGACGCCGTCCGGGTCGACCCGAGCGGCCCCCTGGAGGACGGCCCCGGCGGGACCGTCGTGGCCCCCGGCTCGGTCACGACGGCGCCGGGCGAGGAGTGGCCCTACCACCCACTGGAGGAGACGCCGTCCGCGCCCGGCTCCCAGCCGTCCGGCATCGTCCTGGTGCCGTACCACTCCTGGGCGAACCGGGGGCCGTCGACCATGCGGGTCTGGCTGCCGGCCGAGGGGTGAGGGCGGGCGGTTCCCGGGCGAGTTCCTGGGCGCCATCAGCGGCCTCCCCCCTCGGGCGTCCCGCAGAACGCCGTCTCCAGCAGGGCGTGGAGCCCGGCGTTCTGCGCGGGGGTCGGGAACAGGGGCGTCGGGGTGAGGTTGACGGCCAGTTGGCGGTGGCCGTCCGGGGTGCCGAAGCTGAGGGTGGCGGAGCCGTACGTACCGCCGCCGTGGCCCCAGACGGTCGTGCAGGAGAGGTCGGCGCGCTCGATCCCCATCCCGTAGCCGCCGCCGGGGGCCTGGGGTGCGGGGGTGGTCAGGAGACGGCGTTCAGCGGGGTGCAGGAGCCGGCCGCCGAGGAGCGCTGCCGTGAAGCGGGTCAGGTCGTCGGCCGTCGAGTACATCTCGCCGGACGCCCCCGCCACGGACATGTTCTGGGCGGTGATGTCCACGGGGGCGTGGCCCGGGCGGAACAGGTACGCGTGCGCGTGGGGTCCGGGGAGGCGGGTGGAGGTGCCGGGGAAGCCTGTGCGGGTCAGGTGCAGGGGGCGGAGGATGCGGCGGGTCTGTGCGGGTCGTCGCCGGTGATCCCGACGCCCCTCCATCGTGGCCCACCACCCCGTGACCCCGCGTCACCCTCCAGAGCTACTCGTCCCTGATACCGAACAGCGCGCCGTGGCTCACCGCCGTGCCCCGCCCGAGGGCGACGGGGACAGGACGGTGACGACCGTCGAGTCGTCGCGCGCCCCCAACCCCGCCCGCTCGCCCAGGAGATAGAGCTGTTCGGCGGCTGCCGCGAGCGGCACGGGTACGTGCGCGTCGCGGGCGACCCCGGTCACGATCCCCATGTCCTTGACGAAGATGTCGAGCCGTGACTTGACCTCGGGTTCGCCGGAACCGTCGTACAACTGGACCATGCGCGGGCCCCGGTCGGCGAACATGAAGGAACCGGCGGCCCCTTGGCCCAGGCTCTCGACGACGGTCGCGGGGTCGAGTCCGAGGCCGCGTGCGAGGGCGACGGCCTCGGCGGCAGCGGCGATGTGCACCCCGGCGAGCAGCTGGTTGACGGCCTTCATCGCCTGCCCGTCCCCGGGCCGCGCACCCACCGGCGTCAGCGTGGACGCGAGCCGTTCGAGCACCGGCCGGGCCGCGTTGAGCGCGGTCTCCTCGGCGCCCACGACGATCAGCAGATCCCCGGCACCGGCCCGCACGGGCCCGCCGCTCACCGGCGCGTCGACCGTCGACACCCCGCGCTCGGCGAGCCGTTGGGCTGTCGCGCGAGCCGCCTCGGGCCCGACGGTGCTGGTGAGGACGACAACGGCACCCGCCCGCAGCGCCTCCACCGCACCGGCCGTCCCGAACAGCGCGCCCTCCACCTGGAGTTGGTCGCGTACGGCGACGAGCACCACGTCGGCGCCCTGCACGGCCTCGGCGGGTGACGCGGCGTCATGGGCGCCGTCGGCGGCGAGAGTTGCCCGGCGCGACGCGTCGATGTCGTAGACGGACAGGGGGAGTTCGGCGGCGAGGCGGCGGGCCATGGGCAACCCCATGGCGCCCAGGCCGAGGACAGCGGTACGGGGCAGGGCGGGCATCTTCGTCCTCTCCGAAGGCAGAACCGAAGGCGGCTCTGAGGGCAGCACCGAGGGCAGCTCTGGAGGCAGCGCGAATGAAGAAAGAAGCGCTCAACAGGCAGATACGAAAGGGCAGTCACCGCAGAAGCGCGACCACGTCGGCCAACGCCTCCTCGTCCCCGACGTTCCCCGCGAACACCACGTACGGAATCCCCGCGGCCGGCCCCTCCACCGGCTCCCACAGCGACACGATCCCGGGCAGCAGTGTCCCGCGTGCCCAGGCCCGGCGGATGCCGAGACCGTCGGTCGCCGTGTCGCTGGAGGTGATCCCGCCCTTGGCGACGACGAACCCCGGCCGGCGCAGGGAGGTGACCCGGCGGACGGTCTCGGCCAGCGCGGCCGAGACCCGGCGCGAGATCGCGAGGCTGGCGTCGGCGTCCGTACCGGTGACGAGGGACCGGGACGTGCGGATCACGACGTCCGACGAGCCCAGCTCCACGGCGGCGGCCGACGCGACCCCGGCGACATGCGCGTCCCGCCAGTTGTCGTCGAGCAGCGCGGCCACGTCGAGTTCGTACTCGGCGATCCCGCCCCGCTCCCGGAGCCGCTCCAACTGCCGTGTCGTCAGGGAGACATGGGAGCCGACGACGATCAGCCCGTGCCGCCCCGCCTCCCGCATCCCGCTCAACTCGTCTCGGGGCAACGGGGGTCGGCCTTCCTGCCCCGCGCGGGCGCGCACGAACGACGGCCCCACCCGGTACAGCAGCCGCGTGTCCTTCGCCGCGGCAGCCGCGACCGCGAGGACACGCAGATCGTCGTCGCACACGGCGTCCACGACGGCCGTCCGGCCACCCCGCAGCGTGCCCAACAGCCGTGCCGTGTGGGCCGGTCCACCGCCGCGCAGGTCGTCCAGGGTGATCCGGAGCACCTCGTCGGCGCGCACCCGGCCGCCGGTCTTCTCCTCGACCCAGTCGGGCAGGTAGGAGCTGCGGTAGCCGAACGTCGCGTCGCGCGCGAACTCGCTCTCCCCGACGGGGAGCAGACCGTCCGGCGTGCGCATCCAGTGCCGGGAACCGACGGTCAGCCGCCCCGCCTCGATGTACGCGGGAACCAGCACGACCCCGTCGACGTCCGTCAACTCCTCGGCGAGCACGTCGGTTTCGAGCGGGAAGTGACCCCGCAGCGTCGAGTCGCCCCGGCTCGCGAGGACGTACGCGATCCCCTCGGCCACCGACGCCTCCCGCAGCGCGCGCACCACCTCGCGGTTGCGCTCGGCCGCCGAACCGGCCGACAGGCTACGGGTGTTGGTGAGGACGAAGAACGCGGGCGTGTCCTGGCGCAGCGCCCAGCGCAGGTCGTCCACCGTCCAGGAGGTGAGGACGGGGATTCCGGCGACGGTCTGGGTGCCGGTCGGGTCGTCGTCGAGGACGACCAGGCGGGCCGCCCCGGACAGCCGGGCGGCGACGTCGTCGGCGGCGACCTCGCGGACCGGGGGGAGACCGGCGAGGACGGTGGTTTCGGGGGTGTACGAAGGCACGGGAGAACAGCCTCTCGTCAGACGAACCGGATGAACCAGGTGAACCGGATGAACAGGCCTGCAAAGGAGGGCGGAGCCTGGATCAGTCCCGCTTGATCACATGCGTCCGCAGATCGTCCGCCGTCTGATTCATGTGCCCGTCCATGGCCGCCCGAGCCGCCTCCGCGTTCCCCGACTCCAGTGCGGCCAGCACCTGTTCGTGATGCGCGAGCGCGTGCGTCCGGATCTCCGGCACGGCCGACGTCTCCCGCCGGCCCTCCACCAGCAGCGCCCCGAACGGCTCGAACAGCAGCGGCACGAAGAGGTTCCCCGAGGCCCGCATCACGATGTCGTGGAAGTCGATGTCCGCCTGCACGAACAACTCGGTGTCCGCGTTCTCGGCGGCCTCCCGCATCAGCTCCAACTGCCGCCGCAGATCCGCGAGATCGTCCTCCGTACGCCGCGTCGCGGCCAGCTCGCACGCGCCGTTCTCGATGAGGCGCCGCGCCTCGATCAGCCGCTCCGACAGCGCCCCGCTCGCCGACCGGGACGCGGCCCGTACGACGGGTTCGAGCGCGGTCCACCGGTCCGGCGGGTTGACGTACGTACCGCGCCCGCGCACCACCCGGACGACGTTCTGCGCGCGCAGCGCCTTCACGGCCTCGCGCACGGTCAGCCGGCTCACCCCGCCGATCTCGGCCAGCTCCCCTTCGGACGGGAGGGCGCTGTCCGGCGGGTACTGCCCGTCGATGATCGCGGTCAGCACCTGCTCCGCGAGGTCGTCTGCGAGGGACATGGGCATGTCTTTCCGCTCGACTCCTGCATCAGATGTCAGACGTCTGATGTCCCGGTGCCGGAAACGATGGCAGCAGGGAAGGGGGCCGTCAAGACAACGGACTTGACCCGAGGCAGCCCGAGTTTCGGCTGCGGGCACCGGGGAAGGGGGGAAACATCCCTCGTGTCTCATATGGGGAGGAATCCATGACCGACGATCAGAAGCCCGTGGACCCGGGCGACGTGATCCGCACCGGGAGCCCCGAGTCCACCGTCGACCGGGTGGCCGACTTCTACGGCGCGTACATCGACGCCGTGTACGACGGGACCGACAACCTCGGCCGCGAACTGCGCGCGCACTACCTCACGGAGGAGCTGCGCAGGCGGCTCGCGGACTGGGAGGAGGCCAACCACGCCGACGGGGTCCTGCGCGCCCAGAACGTCCCCCTCCAGTGGGAGGTCCGCTACAGCGACTCCGGCGCGGGGCACGCGTTCACGGTCGTCACCCTCACCTGGGGCGGCGGCACCGACCCCGAGCGGACGCGGCTGGCGATCCAGAGCGACCTCGCCACCCGGCTCATCTCGGACATCAAGGAGTCGACGGACTGAGACGAGCGACGGGAGCCGGCCCTGCCGTACCGGCCCTGAACACCCCCCTCACCTGCGGAAACTGAGCCGGAACAGCAGGGAGTGCGCGTCGTCCTCCGTCAGGCCGAGGGCCTTCGCGACGGTCTCCCAGGAGAGTTCGTCCGCCCGGACGTTGTAGGCGGCCTCGCGGCCCGCGTCCGAGGTGATGCGCTCCAGGGCGGTCACCGCGCGCAGCGCCGCCAAGGGGGCCTGGTCCGCCAAGTCGCCGAGTCTGCGGTCGAGTTCGTCGATCATCGCCTCGACGTCCGTGGGCAGCGGGACCGAGCGGGACTCCACCTCGCGGATGTGCCGGTCCCACTCCTCCTCCAGCGCCGAGGTGTCGTAGTCGTACGGGTGGTGGCGCGGGACCCGGGACCAGTCCAGGGGGTGGTGGGTCTCGCCGCGCCAGCCGCAGGAGCAGGCCGCGCGCAGGTGGCTCGCCTTGGGGGCGCGCAGCGTGCCGTCGTACACCCACCACTCCGTCGACTTCGGCATCTCGGCGCCGCTGCCGATGTCGAAGTACACCGGTCCCGGCTCGGTGCCGTCCGGGAGCAGGGCGCGCGGCCTGCCCTCGTGCGACGTACCGAAGTTCTCCGTCCGCCACTCCACGACCCCTCCAAAGTCCGTGCCGTCACTGGCATCTACCCCAGGCGGGAGCGGTCATGACTGTCAAGGGCGGCGCGGTGCGCGGCGGACGGTGAGGACGGCGACGTCGTCGTGCCGGCCGCCGTGCCCGGCGTACGCGCGCGCGTCGTCGTACAGCGCCTGCGGCAGGGCCGTGGGGGAGAGGTCCGAGAGGGCGGTGAGGCGTTCGTCGGCCGGGTAGAACGTGCCGTCCGCCGCGCGGGTCTCGGTGAGGCCGTCCGTGCTGAGGACGAGGGTCGCGTGGGCCGGGAAGTCGAACCAGCCGACCGTCGTCGGCTCGGCTGCGAGCTCGGACAGGCCCAGGGGGACGCCGGAGTCGAGGTGTGGGGTGGTGACCTTGCCGTCGAGCACGAGGTACGGCAGGACGTGGCCGCAGTTGACCGCCTGCGCCTCGTCGTCCAGGTCGATGCCGAGGATCAGCGCGGTGACGAAGCGATCGTCCTCGCCGGTGTCGGCGGCGTAGGAGTTGTGGCGGACGACGGCCGCGTCCAGCGCGTCGACCAGGGCCGTCAGGGTCGGTTCGCGGTGGGCCGCCTCGCGGAACGCCCCTATCACCGCGAACGCCGCGCCGACGGCGGTGAGGCCCTTGCCCTGGACGTCGCCGATGAGGACGCGGGTTCCCCACGGGGTCGCCACGACGTCGTAGATGTCGCCGCCGACCAGGCGGTCCTCGTGGAGGGGCTCGTACACGCCGTTGACCAGGACGTCGTCCGTGACCAGGGGGAGGGGGTGCAGGACGTGGCGCTGCATCGCGGCGGCCGTCGAGCGCAGGCGGAGCATCTCGTGTTCACGCCGGATGCGGTAGCCGCAGGCGTACGTCGACGCGACGCCCAGCGCGATCGTGATCGCGATCAGCAGGATCCGGTCGAGCCAGTGCCCGCCCGGGCCGCGGGTCACCACGGTCGTCGTCACGACGATCGCGGTCCACGCGGCGACGAACGCGGTCTGCCGTACGGTGCACAGCGCGGCGGCGGCCCCCGGCAGGAACACCAGCAGCCCGAGCAGCAGCACGGCCGACCCGGACAGCTCCCCCAACGCCTCCACCGACACCGTCACCCCGACAACGGTCAGCGCCAGCTGAACGTTCCCGGGCGGCTCGATCGCCTCAATGGCCTCGACAGGTCTCGCACGACGGCTACCGGACATCCCAACTCCCGGGCAGGTGATGATCTGGTCATACCGTATGCAGTCACACCGCCCTGCGAAGAATCGCCCCGCCGCTGTACACCGCCCGAAGCCGGCCGCCGCCGCACCCGATCCCTGTCGGGGCGGCGGCGGCCGG
>NZ_LIRL01000775.1 GCF_001419795.1 Streptomyces niveiscabiei | reverse complement strand
CCCGCAACGCCACATCGCTCACCCCCTTGCGCTGATACCGCCCCAGCCAAGCGGCCCCGGCCTCGCGCGACAGTGTGACCTCCGCCCGCACCTCCCGGTCCGCCAGCGCGGCCAACCCCCCGACCATCACCCGGGCGGTCACTTCACGCACCCACCCCCGAGCCTCCAACTCCCCGCACAGCGCGTCCTCGTCCCCGACCTGGATGTACGCCGGGAGCCCCCGTACCCCGTACCACTCCCGGACCACCCGCAGCGCCTCGTCCAGCGGTACCCCGGGATTGCCCAGCGGCAGCGCGGAGTTGGCCCGGCGGGTGAAGCCGGCGGCGGCCCGCAGCTCCCAGTCTCCGAGCGGCGCGCTCTCGACCGGCAGCCAGGAACGCGCGGCGACCCGCGAGAGTTCCTCGTACGAAGCGGCGGGCGCGCGGCGCCGGGCGGGAGCCGGGGGGACGACCTTGCCCGCGACGAGGGAGGTCGTGGGGATAGGGACCGCGACGCCGTCCCGGCGAGTGATGACGACCACATCGTCGTCCCATGATGTGAGAACACCCACCGTGTCGGTGAATTTCCCCTCCGTCACGGCGGGGTCGGAAATTCGCCGTACGGAGACGCGTTTGCCCACATCAGCAGCCGTAATGCGAACTTTGAGCCGACCTGCGCCACGGATTTCCACGAGTCCGTCCACCCCTCCTGTTCGGATCATGCCCAAGAACGGAGATACTAGGTGGCGGGCATCGACGACGCCGCGCTCCCGCGCGCCAGGCGGCGGAGCCTGAGGAGGCCCGCCAGCGCCCTATCGAGGAGGAACGACAGCGTGACCTACGTCATCGCGCAGCCTTGTGTCGACGTGAAGGACAAGGCGTGCATCGAGGAGTGCCCGGTCGACTGTATTTACGAGGGCTCACGGTCCTTGTACATCCACCCGGACGAATGTGTCGACTGCGGTGCCTGTGAGCCGGTCTGCCCGGTCGAGGCGATCTTCTACGAGGACGACACTCCGGAGGAGTGGAAGGACTACTACAAGGCGAACGTGGAGTTCTTCGACGAGCTGGGCTCCCCGGGCGGCGCCAGCAAGTTGGGCCTGATCGAGCGGGACCACCCGTTCGTGGCCGCGCTGCCGCCGCAGGCCTGACCCTACGGGCCTTGAGCACCGTCGCCTCGGTCCCCTCCAGGGGCCGAGGCGTTTGCCGTACCAGAAAGTGAGCGTCCCGTGTCCCTCGCCGACCTTCTCCCCGCGTTTCCCTGGGACAAGCTGGCCCCCTACAAGCAGACGGCCGCCGCGCACCCCGACGGCATCGTCGACCTCTCCGTGGGCACGCCGGTCGACCCCGTCCCGGAGCTGATCCAGCAGGCCCTGACCGCCGCCGCGGACTCCCCGGGCTACCCCACGGTCTGGGGCACGCCCGAGCTGCGCGACGCGATCACCGCCTGGCTGGAGACCCGCCTCGGCGCGCGCGACGTCACCCACCACCACGTCCTGCCGATCGTCGGCTCCAAGGAACTGGTGGCCTGGCTCCCGACCCAGCTCGGCCTGGGCCCCGGCGACAAGGTCGCCTACCCGCGCCTCGCGTATCCCACCTACGAGGTAGGCGCGCGCCTGGCTCGCGCGCAGTACGAGGTGTACGACGACCCCACGTCCCTCGACCCCGCGAACCTCAAGCTCCTCTGGCTCAACTCCCCCTCGAACCCGACCGGCAAGGTCCTCACGAAGGAGGAGCTGACCCGCACGGTCGCGTGGGCCCGCGAGCACGGCGTCCTGGTCTTCTCGGACGAGTGCTACCTCGAACTCGGCTGGGAGGCGGACCCGGTCTCGGTCCTCCACCCGGACGTCAACGGCGGTTCGTACGAGGGCATCGTGTCCGTCCACTCCCTGTCCAAGCGGTCCAACCTGGCGGGCTACCGGGCGGCGTTCCTCGCGGGCGACCCGGCAGTCCTGGGCCCGCTCCTGGAGATCCGCAAGCACGGCGGCATGATGACGTCCGCCCCGACCCAGGCGGCGGTCATCGCGGCACTGGGCGACGACAAGCACGTACAGGAACAGCGCGAGCGGTACGCGGCGCGGCGTACGGCGCTGCGGGACGCGCTGGTCGCGCACGGCTTCCGCATCGAACACAGCGAGGCGAGCCTCTACCTGTGGGCGACGAGGGACGAGTCCTGCTGGGAAACGGTGGCGCACCTGGCGGAGTTGGGCATCCTGGTGGCGCCGGGTGACTTCTACGGCGAGGCGGGGGCGACCTACGTACGCGTAGCCCTGACCGCGACGGACGAGCGCATTCAAGCGGCGGTCAGCAGGCTTCTTTAGGGGCGCGGGGCTGTATCGATCTGCGGCTGCCGCCGCGTGGGCGCGAACAGCCACAACGGACCCGCAGGCGACAACGGGGCCCAGAGGTGAACCCCCTCCGGGCCCCGCGGCGCAAGAAGTCTCAGCCCCCCAACGGAAGCCCCTTCAGCGGCAGCGTCTGCGCGCCCTTCGTGAGGGAGTCCGTCGGCAGCCCGCCCTTGGTGGCGGACTTGGCGGTGTCGCCGACGAGGTCGCCCGAGGCGCCCGCCGTGGCCCCCGCGGCCTTCGACGCCGGAGGCGTCACCTTCTTCACGGCCTGGCCCCCGCTCTTGCCGACGGCGGGCACCGCCTGCTCCGTGACCTTCGCCCCGTTCTGGCCGGCGGTCTCCGTCGCCGCCTCCGTCGTGCTGTCGAGCGTGCTGGAGACACCGGCCGTGTCGAGGGAGGTCAGCCCGCCGAGGCCGGAGAGGGGAGCCGCCGGCGCCGCGCTGGCCGTGCCGGCCACACCGACCCCGGCAGCCGCCCCAGCGGCGACGAGCAGCGCGGCACGGGCGATCCGACGGGTCAGGGGAAGGGAGGACATGTCGCTCCTACGAGCTGGTTCGGACACTGACGCCGTGAGAACACCCGCAGGCCCCGGGAAGGTTGCGGATCAGCAACGTAAAGACTTGGCAATGCGTCGCATTATCGGCTGTGAACACCCCGGGAGACGTACCCCTCGCACTACTGGTCGGTGGTGATCCGCACCGACTTCTCCCGGTCGGCGCGCGTCGTGCCGGCCGGCTCCCACCGGCTGTCGCTGTTCCCGGCGACCCAGGTCCGGCCGGCGTAGGTGACGCGCTGGATGTGCAGCGCCGAGGAGTTGGCGACGGCCCAGTGCGCGAGCTGCCACCCCCGCTCGGGCACGGACCGCCCGGCGGAGGCCGTGTCGCCGACGACGGGGAGCGAGACGGTCTGGCCGCCGCTGACCGCCGTCGGCCCCTCCTCGCGCGCACTCGCCGTGGACGCCGCCGCCGTCCCCTGGACCGCGTCGCGCCCGAAGTCCCGTACGAGGGCGGCCCGTACGGCGCTCTCGCCGGTCGCGGTGACGGTCGCGTCCGGCCGCCCCGTACACGTCAGGGTCGCGGCGGACCGCCCGGTGAGGGCGGCGGCGAGGACGGTCGCGTCGGGCTCGTGCTTGGCGTACGCGTCCGGGTAGCCGCTGCGCTGGACGCGCTGCGCGGCGACCGTGAGGGGGAGGTCCTCGTAGCCGCGGACCTTCTTGAGGTGCTTGTAGAACTCGCCCGCCGAATACGCCGGGTCCTGCACCTGCGCCTCGGTGCCCCAGCCCTGCGAGGGCCGCTGCTGGAAGAGGCCGAGCGAATCCCGGTCGCCGTGCCCGAGGTTGCGCAGCCCGGACTCCTGGAGCGCGGTCGCCAGCGCGATCGTCACCGCCCGCTGCGGCATCCCGAGGTTCGTGCCGACCGCCGTGATCGTCGCCGCGTTGACGGCCTGCTCCGGCGTGAACTCGTAACTCTTCCCGCCCCGCTGGGCGGCGGACACTTTGCAGCCCGGGTCACCGGTCCCGCCGGTGATGTACTGCACCACCACATAGCCCGCGACGGCGAGCAGGACGACGACCGCTGCCAGCGAACGCAGCAGGCGGCCAGGGCGCTTGGAGGAGGGGGACGGGGCTGACACGCGTACAAGGTACTGGAGAGTACGGTCGCGTACGGGCCAGGTGCGAACACTGGTCCGACTCCTTGGCGCGTTAGGGTCGACACCATGGCCGACACCCCGCTTGACCTCACTCTGGATGCCGCCGCGCTCACCGCGCGTCTCGTCGACTTCCCCTCGGAGAGCGGTACGGAGGAGCCCCTCGCCGACGC
This sequence comes from Streptomyces niveiscabiei, assembly GCF_001419795.1. Classification (GTDB taxonomy): domain Bacteria; phylum Actinomycetota; class Actinomycetes; order Streptomycetales; family Streptomycetaceae; genus Streptomyces; species Streptomyces niveiscabiei. The sequence continues at coordinate 9,021 of NZ_LIRL01000775.1, read as the reverse complement.
GATCGAGGCCGCCCTGCGCACGCTGCCGCACCTGACGGTCGACCGCCACGGCAACAACGTCGTCGCCCGTACGGGGCTGGGTCTGCCGGAGCGCGTCATCCTCGCCGGCCACATCGACACGGTCCCGATCGCCGGCAACGTCCCCTCCCGCCTCGACCCCGACGGGACCCTCTGGGGCTGCGGCACCTGCGACATGAAGTCCGGGGTGGCGGTCCAGCTCCGCATCGCCGCGACGGTGCCGGCGCCCAACCGGGACCTCACCTTCATCTTCTACGACAACGAGGAGGTCGAGGCCACCCGCAACGGCCTCGGCCACGTCGCCCGCGCCCACCCCGAGTGGCTCGCCGGCGACTTCGCGGTCCTCCTGGAGCCGTCCGACGGCCAGGTCGAGGGCGGCTGCCAGGGCACCTTGCGCGTCCAGCTCCGCACCAAGGGCGAGCGCGCCCACTCCGCCCGCTCCTGGATGGGCGCCAACGCGATCCACGCCGCCGCCCCGATCCTGGCCCGCCTCGCCGCGTACGAACCCCGGCGCCCCGTCATCGACGGGCTGGAGTACCGCGAGGGGCTCAACGCGGTCGGGATCGGCGGGGGAGTGGCCGGGAACGTCATCCCCGACGAGTGCGTGGTGACCGTCAACTTCCGCTACGCGCCGGACCGCAGCGCGCACGACGCGGTCGCGCACGTCCTTGAGGTCTTCGACGGCTGTGGTGTGGAGGAGTTCACTATTGTCGACGACAGCCCCGGCGCCCTCCCCGGCCTCTCCCACCCCGCGGCGGCGGCCTTCGTCGAGGCGGTCGGCGGCACCCCGATGCCGAAGTTCGGCTGGACCGACGTGAGCCGCTTCTCCTCCCTCGGCGTCCCCGCCGTCAACTACGGCCCCGGCAACCCCCTGTTGGCCCACAAGCGCGACGAACGCGTCGACACGGCCGCGATCCTGCACGCCGAGGAACGCCTGCGGACCTGGCTGACACGCTGACGTCCCCCGTCCGTAACCCCCGCGGATCTAGGCTGAGGTACGGAAACACCAGCAAGTGCAAGTGAAGGGAGCGCACATGACGGTCGAGGGAACCCCCCAACCGGAAGAACAGCGTCTGGGGCCGGTCCTGCGCCGGCGCTCCCAAGTCACGGCGAGCACCACGGACCAGCGCCTCCTCGACGCCGGCGGCCCCTCGGACTGGGTCCACACCGACCCCTGGCGCGTCCTGCGCATCCAGTCCGAGTTCATCGAGGGCTTCGGCACCCTCGCCGAACTCCCGCCCGCGATCAGCGTCTTCGGCTCCGCCCGCACCAAGCCCGACTCCCCCGAGTACGAAGCGGGCGTCCGCCTCGGCCACGCCCTCGTCGACGCGGGCTGGGCCGTCATCACCGGCGGCGGCCCCGGCGCCATGGAAGCCGCCAACAAGGGCGCCTGCGAGGCAGGCGGCATCTCCGTCGGCCTCGGCATCGAGCTCCCCTTCGAACAGGGCCTCAACCCCTACGTCGACATCGGCCTCAACTTCCGCTACTTCTTCGTCCGCAAGATGATGTTCGTCAAGTACGCCCAGGGTTTCGTAGTCCTCCCCGGCGGCCTAGGCACGTTGGACGAACTCTTCGAGGCCCTCACCCTCGTCCAGACCCAGAAGGTCACCCGCTTCCCGATCGTCCTCTTCGGCACGGAGTACTGGAGCGGCCTCGTCGACTGGATCAAGAACACGCTGGTCGCGGAGGGCAAGGCATCCGAGAAGGACCTGCTCCTGTTCCACGTCACGGACGACGTGGACGAGGCGGTGGCGCTGGTGTCGAAGGAGGCGGCGCGCTGAGCCGGTGACTTGGGGCCGGCTCCCGGTTCACGGCACGGGGGCCGACCCTGGACACGGCTGGACTCCCGCCTGTTCGGCTCTCGGCGTGCGCGATTTCGCCGGTGTTCCGACCGAGCGGGCCACCGCCTCGGCTGGTGGTGCTGGACTGGGAAGGGTGGGGGGCGCTCCGTACGGGTTCGACGCGGCCGTTGTGGGGGTCACTCTTCGTCGATGCGGAAAGTGCTGATCTTTCCGTCCGGTACGGGGAACACGCGGAATTCCGACGCGAGTTCGAATACGAGGAGGAGGCCCCGGCCGTGTTTCTCGTGGAGGTGGGGCCGCTGGGGCTCAGGAATCTTCGGCGAGGCGTCCTTCACGTCGATCACGAGAGAGGCCCAGACGGTGACCTCGAACCGGTCGCCCTCGGCGTGTTCGACGGCGTTGGTGGCGAGTTCGCTGACGAGGAGGGCACAGAGGTCGGGGTTTTTGCCGCCGGCCCTTTCGTACGCGCGTACGGCCCATTTTGGCCGGAGCCGAAGGAATTGAAGACGCTTCTGCGGGTGTTCCAGGCTGATACCGAGACGCGTGTCCGCCTGGAGACCATGCTGGAGGAAGGGCGGGCTATTTCCGGTGCCTGGTGGACGGAATATCAGGACGAGTTCGCTGAATCGCTGATCGAATTCATCGCCTACGAGGACACCGCGAGCCATATCGCAACGTGCGCCGCCAACGTCATTCCGGGGTTGTTGCAGACCGCCGATTACGGTCGGGCGCTCACCTCGGCGTCATCCAGCCTCACGGTGGCCGCACTTCGAGTGGAGCGGGCGATCGAAGTGAGGCAGGCGCGGCGTGGTGTATTCGACAAACCGGCACTGCCGACAGTTGAAGCGATCGTTGGCGAAGCCGCGCTGCGTCAGCGGATCGGTGGGAAAGACGTCATGCGCCTTCGACGCGATGACCGGGATGACCTTCCGTAAGGAGCCCAAGGAGATCAGGCGCCTCAAGGCGTTCGTCGACTCTCTGCGTAAGCTCGCTCTCCCCCTGACGGACACCCTCGAACAGGTCAAGGGAATCAGGAAAGAGCTCCTGCATGACTGCTGGCAAGCTGGCCACGCCGAACGCCCTTCTGGCACACGACCTTTCGGACGCGCAGTGGACGAAGTCCGAGTCCTCCACCGCCAGCGACGACGACTGCTTGGAGGCCACCCACGTCCCAGAACTCGGCGGCTGGGTCCTCCGCCACTCCATGTACGCGGCCTACACGCAGGGCGTCCAAGCCGGCCAACCCGGCCTGGTCCCCGGTTCCTGACGTTCACCCCCGCCCGCTGTATACGTCCGCGTATACTCGGCTCATGTCTGATGCGATGATTCGTGTATCGGCCGAGGTCAGGGATCGCCTGGCGGTGATCGCCGAGTCGCGGGGGACCTCGATCCGCTCCCTGGTCCAGGAGTTCGCAGAGTCGACGCTGACTCTGGAAGAGCGGCGGGAGCGGGCCGAGCGGGCCCGCGCCTACCTGGCGGAGCACTTCGGCGTCGAGGTGACCGACGAGGAGAGCGCGGCCATGGGAGTCAAGCTCCGTGAGGCGTTCGCCCGGGCGGAGGACGCTGCCGCGTGATCGTGCACCACTTGGTTCTCGATACCCCGACCCTCATGGCACTGTCGGGGAACCGCCAGGTGTCCGCACTGATCCACCGGGCCTACTTCGAGGCGGAGACGCGCCTGTGGGCGCCGACCCTGTCGATCCTGGAGGCCGACCGCGAACACCTGGGACTCGCCGAGCACATCGGGCAGTTGGAGGTCATCCACACCGTGGACCTGGACTACCCGGCGACGCTCGCGGTCGCCCAACTGCACCGGGACGGTGTCCCACTCGGAGTCGGCGCCGCGCTGCATGCCGCCAAGCACCTCCCCGAGTGGGGCGCTGACGCGCTGATCGCCAGTGTCCAGCCCAAGGCGTACGCAGGACGAGGAGTCCCCGTACTCGACCTCAACCGCTGAACCTCACGCCAGCCCCCGCCGCGCGACCGCCGGTTCACGGTGGCCGGCGATCGACGCCACCATGTCGAGCACCTGCCGCGTCTCCGCGACCTCGTGGACGCGGTAGACCTGGGCTCCTAGCCAGGCGGAGACCGCTGTCGTCGCCAGGGTGCCGATCAGGCGTTCCTTCACCGGGCGGTCCAGCGTCTCGCCGACGAAGTCCTTGTTGGACAGGGAGACCAGGACGGGCCAGCCCGTGGCGGTCATCTCGGGCAGGCGGCGGGTCGCCTCCAGGCTGTGCCGTGTGTTCTTGCCGAAGTCGTGGCCGGGGTCGATGAGGATCGACTCGCGGGGGACGCCCAGGGACGCGGCGCGTTCGGCGAGGCCGACGGTCACGTCGAGGATGTCGGTCATGACGTCGTCGTAGGTGACCCGGTGGGGGCGGGTACGGGGCTCGGAGCGCCCGGCGTGGGTGCAGACGAGGCCGACGCCGTACCGCGCAGCGACCTCGGCCAAACCCGGGTCGACGCCTCCCCACGCGTCGTTCAGGAGGTCCGCGCCGGCCTCGCAGACCGCCTCGCCGACGGACGCGCGCCACGTGTCGACGCTGATGATCACATCAGGGAACCGGCGGCGGACCTCCGCGACGAAACCGACCGTCCGGCGGGCCTCCTCCTCGGCGGTGACCTCCTCGCCGGGGCCCGCCTTGACGCCGCCGATGTCGACGATCGCGGCACCCTCGGAGACGGCCTGCGCCACGCGCGCGAGCGCGGGCTCGTCGGCGAAGGTGGCGCCCTGGTCGTAGAAGGAGTCGGGCGTCCGGTTGACGATCGCCATGACCACCGGTTCGTGCGGACCGAATTCACGCCTGCCCAGCCTGAGCATCCCCTGTGACCTCTCCTAGTGCATGCGGGACATCCGCCGCCTGAGACCCTAACTGTCCGACCCGCATGGCACGATCAGGGGCAAGACACGTCCGACGTTCGAGCGGGGCCCGCCGATGGTTATGTTCTTGTTCCTGGTCATCGCGCTCGCCGTGGTGGTCGCCGCGGTGACGCTCGCCGTGGTGGGCGGCGGCGAGGGTACGGGCCCGCTGCCGGAGGAGTCGCCGCAGCGGCTGCACGACCCGCTGCCGTGGGACCGCCCGGTCACGCGCGCGGACGTCGACAGCCTCCGCTTCCCGCTCGCCGCGCGCGGCTACCGCATGTCGGACGTCGACGACGCGCTCGGCAGGCTCGCCGCGGAACTCGCGGAGCGCGACGCGCGGATCGCCGACCTGGAGGCCGCGCTGACGGCCCCGCGCGTGTCGGTGGAGAAGACCGCCCCGGAGGACGACCGGTGACCGACGCCCTCGCCGGTCCGGACGGCGTCCTGCGCTGCCCCTGGGCCCTGTCCACGCCGGACTACGTGACGTACCACGACGACGAGTGGGGCCGCCCCGTCCACGGCGACGACGCCCTCTTCGAGCGCCTCAGCCTGGAGGCGTTCCAGTCGGGCCTCTCCTGGATCACGATCCTGCGCCGCCGCCCCACCTTCCGTACGGCGTTCAGCGACTTCCGGATCGCCGAGGTGGCCGCGTTCACCGACGACGACCGTACGCGCCTGCTGGCCGACCCCGGGATCATCCGCAACCGCGCGAAGGTCGACGCGACGCTGGCCAACGCGCGCGTGCTGGCCGACTGGAAGCCGGGTGAGCTGGACGAGCTGATCTGGTCCCACGCCCCGAAGAAGCCCCGCACGGCGCCCAGGACCCTCGCCGACGTACCCGCCGTGACGGACGAGTCGAAGGCGCTGGCCAAGGAGCTGAAGAAGCGGGGCCTGAGGTTCGTGGGACCGACCACGGCGTACGCGCTCATGCAGGCGTGCGGGCTGGTCGACGACCACCTGGAGGACTGCGGCGCGCGCGGCTAGCGCCCCACGTACTTCGGCTTCTCCTTGTTGACGAACGCCGTCACCGCGATCCGGTGGTCCTCCGCCGCGCCCGCGCGGGACTGCAACTCGTCCTCCTTGTCGAGGGTCTCCGTCAACGAGTGCGTCAACCCGAACGCGACCGACTCCTTGAGCGCGGCGTACGCGACGGTCGGCCCCTCGGCGAGCGCGCGGGCCACCTTCAGCGCCTCCTCCCGCAGGGAGGCCGCCGGGACGACACGGTTCGCGATGCCCCAGTCCAGCGCGTCCTGCGCGCTGATGCTGCGCGGGAACAGCAGCAGGTCGGTCGCCCGGGACGGGCCCACCACACGCGGGAGGGTCCACGAGATCCCGGAGTCGGCGGTGAGCGCGACACCGGCGAACGACGTGTTGAACGAGGCCGTGTCGGCGACGATCCGGTAATCCGCGGCGAGCGCGAACCCGAACCCGGCCCCCGCGGCGACCCCGTTGACGGCGGCGACGACCGGCTTCGCGGCACCCGTCAGCGCGCGCGTGATGGGGTTGTAGTGCTCCCCGACGGTGCTCATCACGACGTCCGAGCCCTCGGCCAGCAGCCCGATGTGCTCCTTGAGGTCCTGGCCCACGCAGAACGCCCGCTCCCCGGCGGCGGTCAGCAGGATCGCGCGTACGGCGGGGTCGCCGGCGGCGGACTCGGCGGCCTCCCGCAGCGCGACCTTCGTCGCGACGTTCAGCGCGTTCATCGCCTCCGGACGGTTCAAGGTGATGACCGCGAGCCCGTCGGTCACCTCGTACAGCACGCTGTCGGCCATGGAGTGTCCCCTCCGCATCGAAAAGTAACGTCGCCGGCACTCAGCATGGCGGAGTTCGACGTCCGAGGACCGGACGGAGCGTGTGACCTGCGTCAAAGAATCCGGGCCCGTTCTCGGACGGCCTAACGCCGCGCGGCGGAGCAGTATCGCAGTCACACCGCCGAATTGGGTGGTTTTGCTCGCGCGCGTTGCCCAAGCGATGCCGTCCGAAGTTGGTCATCGGGTCCTGAGATGCGGGATAATGGCTTGGAAGCAATGTGTTCGATGCCGGTGTCGCGTGTCCCACGCAGGACCGCGCGTGCCCTCCCAGGGGCCGTCGGCTTTGACGGTGAGCTGGTTTCAGGAAGGGGAACGAGCATGGCGGCCATGAAGCCGCGGACGGGCGACGGCCCGCTTGAGGTGACCAAAGAGGGGCGGGGCATCGTCATGCGCGTTCCGCTCGAAGGCGGCGGGCGGCTCGTCGTCGAGCTGACCCCAGACGAGGCCACGGCGCTCGGCGAGGCCCTCAACAAGGTCGTCAGCTGACGCAAGAAAGTGCCCCTTACGACAGTCCCGGCATCGCGTGCGGCGCCGGGGCTGTCGTTTTCACCGGACGGGTACGCCTTTACCGGACGGGTACGCCGCTCAGCGCTTGACCGCGCACAGCAGCCCGTCGCCCACCGGCAGCAGCGACGGCACCAGCTCGGTGCTCTCGCGGACCGTACGCAGCAGCTCGCGCACGCGCACGACCTCCGTCGGCTGGGGCCCGGAGTCGACGGTACGGCCGTTGGCGAAGACGCCCTCGAAGACGACCAGCCCGCCCGGCCGCAGCAGGCGCAACGATTCAGCTAGGTAGTCCAGCAGTTCGAGCCGGTCGCCGTCGCAGAAGACGAGGTCGTAGCCGGAGTCCGCGAGCCGCGGCAGGACGTCCAGCGCGCGCCCGGGGATGAACCGCGCCCGGTTGCTGGCGAACCCGCACGCGCGGAAGGCCTGCCGGGCGAACTGCTGGTGCTCCGGCTCGGGGTCGACGGTCGTCAGGACGCCGTCGGGCCGCATGCCGTGCAGGAGATGGAGACCGGAGACGCCGGTGCCGGTGCCGATCTCGGCGACCGCCTTCGCGTCGACCGTGGCGGCCAGCAACCGCAGCGCGGCGCCCGTGCTGGGCGACACCGAGCGCAGCCCTGCCTCACGGGCCCGGTCGCGGGCCCAGCGCAGCGCGTCGTCCTCGGCGGCGTAGGCGTCGGCGAACGCCCAGCTTGCCTGCCGGTTGCCGGTAATGACCCTCTCCTGTTCCCCATGATGTGCCTCGGCGTGACTGTATCCGTTGCGGGCGGGAACCCGCAGATGGGACCGCGCGTTTGAAGGGGTGGGAACGGTGATGGGGGGACACAGTTGGATCACGGCGACGGGTGGCGCGGCAAGTCCGGGCGGACGCAGCCGTATGAGCCGTATCAGCCCAGATCAAATTCAGGTAAAACCGCTTATCCGGAGCTAACGGGCGAGGTGGCTATGGTAGGGGCTCCACTGGACACCACCAGAGCCGACAGGGGAGGTGCGGCCCAGTCTGTGGATCGGGGAGGAGTGCTCCGGCGCTTTCTCGGATCGGCGGGCAGGCCGAAATCCGTGAACGACACCGCTGACCGAAACCACGCCGGCGACTACGCCCAGACCGCGACCTTCTCCACCGACGCGGACGGGCAGGCGTGGACTCCGCCCACGTGGGAGGAGATCGTCAGCACGCACAGCGGTCGCGTCTACCGCCTGGCCTACCGCCTGACGGGCAACCAGCACGACGCCGAGGACCTCACGCAGGAGGTCTTCGTCCGTGTCTTCCGCTCCCTGTCGACCTACACGCCGGGTACCTTCGAGGGCTGGCTGCACCGCATCACCACCAACCTCTTCCTCGACATGGTCCGCCGCAAGCAGCGCATCCGTTTCGACTCCCTCGGGGAGGACGCGGCGGAGCGCCTCGCCAGCAAGGAGCCGACCCCGCAGCAGCTCTTCAACGACGCCCACTTCGACGCGGACGTCCAGCAGGCGCTGGACACCCTCGCGCCCGAGTTCCGCGCGGCCGTCGTGCTGTGCGACATCGAGGGGCTGTCGTACGAGGAGATCGCGGCGACCCTCGGCGTCAAGCTCGGGACTGTCCGCTCCCGGATCCACCGGGGCCGCTCCCAGCTCCGCAAGGCCCTCGCGCACCGCTCTCCGCAGGCCCGCGAGGCCGAGCGGCGGCGGACGTTCATGGCCCGCGTCCCCGTCCTGGGGGGAGGGGGCGCGACCGCGTGAGTGGACTCGGTGGCTCCAGGCCCAAACCTTCCGTGAACCACGCGGAACAGCATCTCGGTGACCGGCTCTCCGCCCTGGTGGACGGAGAGCTGGGCCATGACGCGCGCGAGCGCGTCCTCGCGCATGTCGCGACCTGCGCGCAGTGCAAGGCGGAGGTCGACGCGCAGCGCCGGCTCAAGGGCGTCTTCTCCGAAGTGGCCCCTCCGACGCCGTCCGAGAGTTTCCTCGCGCGGCTCCAGGGGCTGCCCGGGGGTGATGACTCCGCCGCCGGAAGTCCCCTCGGCGGCGGAGTCATCACCCC
>NZ_LIRL01000774.1 GCF_001419795.1 Streptomyces niveiscabiei | reverse complement strand
CACCCCACCACCCCGACCCGCCCCCTCAGCTGATCTCGCGCTTCAGGATCTTCCCCGTAGACGTCATCGGCAGCGCCTCCGCAAACTCCACCACCCGCGGATACTTGTACGCCGCAAGCCGCTCCTTGGCCCAGTCGACGAGCTCCGCCTCCGTCACCTCGACCCCCGCCTTGCGGACGACGACCGCCTTGATCTCCTCCCCATGGGAGGGATGGGGGAAGCCGATGACGGCGACCAGGGACACCGCGGGGTGCTCCATGAGGAGTTCCTCGATCTCCCGGGGGTACACGTTGAACCCACCCCGGATGATCATGTCCTTGGCGCGGTCGACGATGTAGTAGTAGCCGTCGGCGTCCCGCCGCCCGAGGTCACCGGTGCGGAACCAGCCGTCTTCGAGGACCTCGGCGGTCGCGTCGGCCCGCTTGTAGTAGCCCTTCATGACGTTGTGCCCCTTGATGGCGATCTCCCCGATGGCGTCGGGATCGTCGGCGAGGGGCGAGCCGTCCCCGGAGACGAGCCGCATCTCGACACCCGGCACGGGCACCCCGATGGACCCGACGCGGGGCTCCTGCCCGAGCCGGGAGAAGGACGCGACGGGGGACGTCTCGGACAGCCCGTACCCCTCGAGGATGGTCACCCCGAACCGCTCGCCGAACTCGCGGTGCACCTCGTGGGGCAGCGCGGACCCGCCGGAGACGGCGACCCGGAGATTACGGGCGAGCGTCCCGACGTCCACGGAGTCGTCGAGCGCGCCGAGCAGCGCCCAGTACATGGTGGGGACGCCACCGAAGAACGTGACGTTCTCGGAGAGCATCAGCCTCAGCGCGGCGGCGGGCTCGAAGCGGGGCAGCATGACGATCGTCCCGCCGTACGCGAGCGCCCCGTTCTGGATGACGGTCTGCCCGAAGGAGTGGAACAGCGGCAGCACGCACAGGAACGTGTCGGGCCGCTCGACGGACGCGCCGAAGAGCACGTCGTCGATGAGGACGTTGTCGCGCATGTTCCGGTGGCGCAGCTCGGCGCCCTTGGGGCGGCCGGTCGTGCCGGAGGTGTAGAGGATGACGGCCGTGTCGTCCTCGTCGGTGACGGCAGTCTCGAAGACCGGCGGCTGCCCGGCCCACGGCAGCGCGCTCGCCGGGTCGACGACGAACAGGTCGACCCCGTCGGCCTCGGCGACGGCCTCGCGCGCGTACTCCCCGATGGGCAGCTCGGGCGTCCCGGAGAACGCGATCAGCGCCTTGGCGTCGGAGTCCCGCAGGTGGTAGGCGATCTCGCGGGGCTTGAGCAGCACGTTCAGGGGGACGACCGTCGCGCCCGCCTTGAGGATGCCGTAGTAGGCGAACGTGAAGTACGGCAGGTTCGGCATCGACAGCGCGACCTTGTCGCCGGGCCGGATACCCGCCGCCACCAGCAGGTTCGCGACCTGCGCGGCGGCGCCGTCGACCTGCGCGTACGTCAGCCGCAGCTCGCCGAAGACGATCGCGGTGCGTTCCGGGTGGCGGGCGGCCGAGTCCTCCAGGAACCCGGCGAGGTTGTACGCGGTCATGATCCGTCCGCCGTCCACTGGCACGGCATAACGGCCTCCCTCATCGCAGGATCAACGCGGACGGTCCCGATGAACCCTCCGGCTTCGGACGCTAGTTGAGCGCACCCTGCCGTCGCAAGGATCTTGCGGCACGGATGTGTGCAGGTCACAGGCTTGCGGCGTGGTCCGGGACATAGTTCTGGAGGTCGCGCGGCGGGCGTACGTACCCGGTGGACGGCGGGCGCTCCGGCAACTCCAGGACCGGCAGCGGGACTTCGTGGTAGGGCACGGAGTCCAGCAGGTGGGCGATCATGTTGAGCCGGGCGCGCTTCTTGTCGTCGCTCTCGACGACCATCCAGGGCGCCTCGGGGATGTCGGTGTGCACGAGCATCTCGTCCTTGGCCCGCGAGTACGCCTCCCAGCGGGTGATCGACTCCAGGTCCATCGGCGAGAGCTTCCAGCGCCGGACCGGGTCGTCGAGGCGTTTGCGGAAGCGGTCCTGCTGCTCGCCGTCGCTCACCGAGAACCAGTACTTGCGCAGCATGATGCCGTCCTCGACGAGCATCCGCTCGAAGATGGGGCACTGCCGCAGGAACCGCTGGTGCTCCTCCTTCGTGCAGAACCCCATCACGTGCTCGACCCCGGCCCTGTTGTACCAGGAGCGGTCGAGCAGGACGATCTCCCCGGCGGCCGGGAGGTGTTCCACGTACCGCTGGAAGTACCACTGCGTCCGCTCCCGCTCGGTCGGCTTCGGCAGGGCGACGACCCGGGCGACCCGGGGGTTGAGGTGCTCGGTGACCCGCTTGATCGTGCCGCCCTTCCCGGCCGCGTCCCGCCCCTCGAACACGACGACCAGCCGCGCGCCCTCCGCCCGCACCCACTCCTGGAGCTTCACCAACTCCGTCTGGAGGCGCAGCAGTTCACTCTCGTACACCTTCCGCTTGAGGTTTCCCGCCGCCGCCATACCGCCTCTTTCCGTCGCCGTACAGGTGAACGCCCGCAGTCTAAGGAGCGGCTCCTTCCGCGTCGTACGCTGGCGGCCATATGGACGCTCTCACCGCCGCCGCGCGCCTCGCCGGCAGCCCCGCGCACACGGTCCGCCCCCTGTCCGGCACGGTCGCCGAGGTCGCTCTCGCCGACGGCCGGACGGTGATCGCCAAGCACGCCGACGCGCCCGACGCGGCACGCGCCGAGGCCGCCGGGCTGCGGTGGCTGGGGGCCGCGGGGGCGGTGCCGGTGCCCGCGGTGTACGGGTACGACGCCGGGTGGCTGGTGACGGAACGGGTCGCGGCGGGTGCGCCCACCGTCGGGGCCGCGGTGCGGCTGGGGCGGGGGCTCGCGGCGCTGCATGCGGCCGGGGCGCCCGCGTACGGCGCCGGTCCGCCCGGCGGTCCGCGTGAGGCGTACATCGGACTCGCGCCGATGCGGAACGTCCCCGGCGCCGAGTGGGCCGCCTGGTACGCCGAGCAGCGGGTGCTGCCGTACGTCCGGGCGGCCGTGGACCGGGGTGCGCTGACCTCGCGCGACGCGGCGGTGGTGGAGAGGGCCTGCGCGCGGCTTCCTGCCGTCGCCGGGCCGGCCGAGCCCCCGGCCCGGCTCCACGGCGACCTGTGGAACGGCAACGTGCTGTGGGGCGCCGACGGGAGGGCGTGGCTCATCGACCCCGCCGCGCACGGAGGGCACCGGGAGACGGACCTCGCGATGCTGCGGCTCTTCGGGTGCCCGTACCTGGAGGAGATCGTCGCCGGGTACG
>NZ_LIRL01000773.1 GCF_001419795.1 Streptomyces niveiscabiei | reverse complement strand
GGGTGGGATCGGCTGGAGGGGGGCGGCCGTCAGGGCGGGGTGTGCAGCGGCCTGGGCCGTGGTCGGGCCTGCTGCCGTCAGTGCCAGGACTGCGGCCACCGCGCCGAAGACAGCGGCCCCCTTGCGGACACCGGACGTCGACGGCGCACACGCCGAGAACTGCGGGCCCGCCGGGAAGGCCGAGAACACCGAGAACGTCGAGAACCTGGACATCGAATCCCCTCACTGCCGCGCGAGGCGGCGCGGCGTACGACTCGATGTTCGGGCCCGGCACGGTGCCGGATCGATCATGCTGGGGCCCGACTTGGGGGTGGTACCAGTACCACCCCCGCGTCCGTGCCCGGCCTCACGCGAGCGGCGATCCGCTTCCCGCGACCGCTTCGGGGCGCAGCAGCGCGGCGAGGGACTCCGCCGGCAACAGGCCCTTCTCCAGGACGAGTTCGGCGACGCCCCGGCCGGTCTCCAGGGCCTCCTTGGCGATGTCGGTGGCCGCCTCGTAGCCGATGTGCGGGTTGAGGGCGGTGACGAGGCCGATGGAGTTCTCGACGGTCTCGCGCAGGCGCTCGGTGTTCGCGGTGATGCCGTCCACGCAGCGTTCGGCGAGCGTGAGGCAGGCCGCGCGCAGGTGGGTGATGGACTCGGAGAGGGAGTGCAGGATGATCGGCTCGAACGCGTTCAGCTGGAGCTGTCCGGCCTCCGCCGCCATGGTGATGGTGACGTCGTTGCCGATGACCTCGAAGGCGACCTGGTTGACGACCTCGGGGATGACCGGGTTGACCTTCCCCGGCATGATCGACGAACCGGCCTGGACGGGCGGCAGGTTGATCTCGCCGAGCCCCGCGCGCGGGCCGGAGGAGAGCAGGCGCAGGTCGTTGCAGCTCTTGGAGAGCTTGACGGCGATCCGCTTGAGGACGCCGGACATCTGGACGAACGCGCCGCAGTCCTGGGTGGCCTCGACGAGGTTCGCGGCGGTGACGAGCGGCAGGCCGGTGATGTCGGCGAGGTGGCGGCGGGCGGCCTCGGCGTATCCGGCGGGGGCGTTGAGGCCGGTGCCGATGGCGGTGGCGCCCAGGTTGATCTCATGGATCAACTCGACGGCCTCGTCAAGACGGCTGCGGTCCTCGTCAATCATGACGGCATAGGCCGAGAACTCTTGACCGAGCGTCATGGGAACCGCGTCCTGCAACTGTGTACGGCCCATCTTGAGCACGTCACGGAACTCGACGGCTTTGCGGCCGAACGCGTCCTGGAGTACAGCCATCGCCTTGAGCAGTCCACGGACCGCGAAGACCGTCGCGACCTTGACAGCCGTCGGGTAGACGTCATTGGTCGACTGGCCGAGGTTGACGTCCTCGTTGGGGTGCAGGAACTGGTACTCCCCCTTGGCGTGCCCCAGCAGTTCGAGCGCCCGGTTGGCGATGACCTCATTGGCGTTCATGTTCGTGGAGGTCCCGGCACCTCCCTGGACGACGTCGACGACGAACTGCTCGTGCAGCTTGCCCGCGCGGATCTCCCGGCACGCGGCGACGATCGCGGCGGCCTTCTCGGGGGCGAGCAGCCCGAGTTCCTCGTTGGCGAGGGCGGCGGCCTCCTTGACGGCGGCGAGGGCGTCGATGAGGTGCGGGTAGGCGGAGATGGCTGTACCGGTGATGGGGAAGTTCTCGGTGGCGCGCAGGGTGTGGACGCCCCAGTAGGCGTCGGCGGGGATGTCACGGAAGCCGAGGAGGTCGTGCTCGCTGCGGGTGACGGCGGTCATGGTGAGGGGTGTCCTCTTTCGGGTGGGTGAGGGTGTGGAGGAGCGGGGCAGGGGTACGGCGCGCACACTCGCCGCGCCCCTGCCCCGACGCCGCGCGCGCCCCGCACAGGCGGGCGCGGCGTCCGGATGCCCAGGCCTTCCCGTGAGCCGGGTGGGCGAGGGGACCTACGCGCAGGCGGGAAAGGCGACCGGATCCAGGGCGCGTACCGCGCGGACCTCGCCGACGGGTTCGCCGCCGCCGAGAAGGGGTTCGCCCGCGAACGCGGTGAGGCGGGCGGGGTCGACGCCCGCGCGCGCGAGGGCGGCGGCGGTGACCGGCACGCGCGCGCGGTCGGCGCCGTCGGAGATCTTGACGGCGACGGCGCGCCCGTCGGGCAGGGCGGCGACCTCGACGCCCTCGAAGCCGTCCTTGGCGAGCAGCCCGGGGACGGCCCGCATGAGGGCGGCGACGTCGCGGTCGGCGCCGGAGGCCAGTTCGGGGAAGTCCCGCATGGCGTCGGCGACCTTGGCCTCGGGGGTGCCCGGGACGGCGGTGGTGATGCGGGCGGCGGCGCGGGCGAGGCCGTGCAGGGAGACGGAGAACAGGGGTGCCCCGCACCCGTCGACGGTGACCTGGGCGATGCGCTGCCCGGTAAGGTCCTCGACGATCTCGGCGATGGCCTGCTGGAGGGGGTGCCCGGGGTCGAGGTAGCCCTCCAGGGGCCAGCCGTTGAGCTTGCAGGTATAGAGCATCGCCGCGTGCTTCCCGGAGCAGTTCTGCGCGAGCCGCGAGGGCCCCCGGCCGTCCCTGATCCACTGCTCGCGCTGCGCGGCGCCGTACGGCATGTCCTCGACGTTGCGCAGGTCGGACTCGGAGACGCCGGCCTCCTCCAGGATCCGCCGGGCCCCGGCGAGGTGGCGTTCCTCGCCGGAGTGGCTGGCGGCGGCCAGGGAGAGGAGTCCGCCGTCCAGGGGGAGCCCGGCGCGGACCATGGCGACGGCCTGGACGGGCTTGAGGGCGGAGCGCGGGTAGAAGGCGGCCTCGATGTCGCCGAGCTGGAGGGTGACCTCGCCGCCGGCGCCGAGGACGACGA
>NZ_LIRL01000772.1 GCF_001419795.1 Streptomyces niveiscabiei | reverse complement strand
GGACGGGGCGCTGGATGTACTGGGCCTGGCCGCCGTCGCGCCACGGCGGCACGACGCAGGAACGGGCGACCTCGTTGGCGATGTCGCTGCCGTGGTCGCGGCGGACGATGTGCAGGCAGAGGTCGATACCGGCGGCCACCCCGGCGGAGGTGAGGATGTCGCCGTCGTCGACGAAGAGGACGTCGGGGTCGATGCGCGCGGTGGTGAACATGCGCTGCATGCGGTCGGCTTCGCGCCAGTGTGTGGTGGCGGGGCGGCCGTCGAGCAGTCCAGCGGCGGCCAGTACGTACGTGCCGGTGCAGATCGCCACGATCCGGGTTCCGGGGCGGATGGCGGCCAGGGCCTCGCGCAGGGTGCCGGGCAGGCGGCCCTCTTCGCGGATGGGGCCCAGCGCGTGGGAGGGCGGGATGACGACGGTGTCGACGGTGGCCAGCAGGGTGGCGTCGTGGGCGACAGTGAGCTGGTAGTCGGCCTCGGCGCGGACGGGGTGGCCGTCCACGCTGCAGGTGGTCACGGAGTAGAGCGGATTGCCCGTGGCGTCTCGGGCGGCGCCGAAGATCCGCGCGGGGATACCGAGTTCGAAGGGGACGACACCGTCCAGGGCCAGAACGCCGACGTGGTGCATGGCCCGATCCTTTCATCCCTTGACCATCGGGCCACTACTGGGAGGCTGTCCGCCCGGCGAGTCTTGGAGCGTGCCCAGGAGAACCGGCACAGACCACAAGAAGCACCCTGTTGAAAAGAGCATGTCCTCATGAACCAGGCCACCGCCCCCGCGACCATGCGTGCCATCTCCCAGGACGTCGCCGGCGCGCCGGACGTTCTCACGCTCGTCGAAACGCACCGCCCGGTCCCGGGCAGGGGCGAGATCCTGGTCCGGGTGCACGCGGCGGGCGTGAACCCGGCCGACTGGAAGACCCGCGAGCGGGGCGTGTTCGCCAACGGTGCCACGCCGCCGTTCACCCTGGGCTTCGACGTCGCCGGGGTCGTCGAGGCGGTCGGCGACGGCGTGACACTCTTCCAGGCCGGCGACGCGGTGTTCGGGATGCCGCGCTTCCCGCACCCGGCGGGCGCCTATGCCGAGTACGTCGCCGCCCCGGCCCGGCAGTTCGCCCCGCGACCGCAGGGCCTCACCCACATCCAGGCCGGCGCGCTGCCGCTGGCCGCGCTGACCGCCTGGCAGGCACTGGTGGACACCGCGAACGTCCAGCCCGGCCAGCGCGTACTGATCCACGCCGCCGCCGGGGGAGTCGGCCACCTGGCCGTGCAGATCGCCAAGGCCCGCGGCGCGTACGTCATCGGCACGGCCGGCGCCGCCAAGCACGGCCTGCTGCGCTCGCTGGGTGCCGATGAGCTGATCGACTACCGCGCCCAGGACTTTGCCGAGACCCTCCGCGACGTCGATGTCGCCCTGGACTCCCTCGGCGGCCCGAACTGGGCCAGGTCCCTGCGAACGCTACGGCCGGGCGGCACGCTGATCTCCCTCCTGCCGCTGGACGACACCTTCCCCGCCAAGGAGGCCGAAGCGGCTGGAGTGCGGGCGGTGTTCATGCTCGTCGAGCCCGACCATGCGGGGCTGCGTGAGATCACCTCCCTGGTCGAGGGCGGACGCCTGCGCGTGATCGCCGACGAGGTCTTCCCCCTCGAAGCAGCCGCCCGGGCTCACACACTGGGCGAAACCGGCCGCACCACCGGCAAGATCGTCCTCTCCGTGATCCCCTGACCCCTCCCGCCGCTGTCGATGACGACCACGCCCTGATCATCGGCCACTCCGCGATGAACCTCACCGCCGAGGCCAAGGGCGACAAGGGCGGGCGCCGCCCGGCCGAGCGGGCAGCGCTCGACCACGGCCAGGGCTGCACCCTACGCGTCAACGCCCTCGTGCCCGGCACCCCGTAGCGAACTCCCCGGACGCCAAGATCATCCCGTGGCGGGTTTCCGGCGTATCCGGGTCATGCCCCAAGTAGCCTGGAACCGTGGGGACTTTCCGGCACGGCGCCACCGACTGGGACGTCGCCTGCCCCGAAGGCCCCAGCCGCGTCGCGGGGCTCACGATGGCCGGGTTCCGGGTCCGTGACCTCGACGTGCTGCGCATGGTCCCGCACCCGGCGGTGACCCTGCTCCTGGAGTTCGGGCCGGGAGCGCCGGTGCTCGACTGCGCGTCCGGGCGGCAGCGGGGCTGCCTGGTCGCCGGGCCCGGGCTGGGGTCGGGCGGTGCGGCCGTGGTGAGCGGCGAGGACGTCGAGTGCGTACAGGTACGGCTGTCCCCCGTGGTCGCGCGCGCGGTGCTCGGCGTCTCCCCCGCCGACCTAGACGGCGACGCCGTACCGCTGGACGCCCTGTGGGGCCGCGAGGCGGACCGGGTCCGGGAGCGGCTCGTCGAGGTGCCGTCGTGGCAGGGCCGGTTCGCGCTGGTGGACGCGTTGCTCGGCCGCCGGTACGAGGCGGGGCCGCCGGTGGACCCGGAGGTCGCGTGGGCCTGGCGCCGTATCGCCGTCAGCCGTGGCCTGGTCCGGATCGACGGGCTCGCCGCCGAGGTCGGCTGGAGCCGCAAGCGCCTGTGGTCCCGGTTCCGTTCGCAGCTCGGTCTGCCGCCGAAGCGCGCCGCGTCCCTGGTGCGCTTCGACCACGCCGCCCACCGCCTGGTCGCGGGCGAGCCCGCGTCGAGGGTCGCGGCGGACGCCGGGTACGCCGATCAGTCGCACCTGCACCGGGAGGTCGCGGCGTACACGGGGGCGACCCCGGCGACGGTCGCCCGCGAGCCGTTCCTCGCGGTCGACGACATGGCATGGCCGGACCTCACGCCTCCCGGCGCCGCCAGGCCCTGACCCACGGCGGGGCCGGGGGACGCCGCGAACGCGCTCCTCCCCGGGGTCACATTCCCGCGAGGCGCTGGACCTTCGCGAGCTTGCACGTGACCTTCTCTATATCCATCTCTACCTACGCAACCGCCTCCGAGACCAGCTCCGATACGGCCCCCCGCCCCAACCGGTGCACCCGCGCGATCCCCGCGACCCGCTCCCCCAGCCGGAACGCGGTCCGCAGGTCGGAGTCCGGCGGTGCGACATCGGCTCCCCGGTCCGCGTCGGCCTGCGCCATCGCGCCCAGCCAGCTCCCGATCCGGTTCGCGTCCTCGGCGGAGCCCGTGCTCGTGGACCACCCGGCGGGCAGGTCGAGGCCGACCCAGATCATGCCGTGCTGCGCCGCGAGGACCGTCAGGTCGACGAGGGTGTTGAGCTTGTCGCCGCTCATGCTTCCGCTGGTCGTGAACCCGGCCGCGACCTTGTCCCGCCAGCGCAGGTCGTCGGCGAGGACCTTGCTGGTGCGTTCGGCGAACGCCTTGAAGACGGCCGAGGGGCTGCCCATGTAGGTGGGGGTGCCGAAGACGATCGCGTCGGCGGCGTCGAGAGCCGCCCACAGTGCGGGGTCGTCGGGGTCGTCCACGGCGACGAGGTCCACGACGGTCCCGGGGACGCGGCGAGCGCCGTCCGCCACCGCGCCGGCCTGCCGCGCGGTGTGGCCGTAGCCGCTGTGGAAGGCGACGGCGACCCGCGTCGAACCGTCTCGTACAGGCGTCGAACCGATCATGTGATACTCCGTTCTCGTACAGATCCGGCCCGCAGGGGCCGGGTTCCGAACCCAGGACGAAGCACCGCGCGAAAAGGTGACCGATGGACGAGCGGGACGCGACAGCCGCACGTTTCGAGGCGCATCGCGGCCACCTCCGCGCCGTCGCCTTCCGCATGCTCGGCTCGCTCGGTGACGCCGAGGACGCGGTCCAGGAGGCGTGGCTCCGCCTCGACCGCTCCGCGCCGGAAGGGGTGAACGACCTGCGCGCGTGGCTCACGAGGGTCGTCGGCCGGATCTGCCTGGACATGCTCCGCTCGCGGACCGCGCGCCGCGAGGTCCCCACGGACCGGGCCGTCGCCGAGACGGTCACCGACGACCGCGCGCCGGACCCGGAACAGGAGGCGATCCTCGTCGAGTCGGTCGGCCGGGCCCTGCTCGTCGTCCTGGACCGGCTCAACCCCGCGGAGCGGGTCGCGTTCGTGCTGCACGACCTGTTCGCCGTGAAGTTCGACGACATCGCCCCGATCGTGGACCGCACCCCGGCGGCGGCGAAGAAGCTCGCGAGCCGGGCACGCCTGCGCGTCCACGGCGCGACACCCCCCGAGAACGACGGCGTCGGCCTCGCCGAACACCGCCGGGTCGTCGAGTCGTTCCTCGCCGCCGCGCGCGGCCGTGACCTCGCCGGCCTGCTGGCGGTCCTCGACCCGGACGCCGTACGCCGCGCGGACGCGCTCGCGCTGCCGGCCGGCGTGCCGCTGGAGGTGCGGGGCGCGCGGTCGATCGTCGAGGAGACGCTGCTGCTCACCCGCAACGCGCTGGCCGCCGACGTCGTCCTCGTCGACGGCCGTATCGGGCTCGCCGTCGCGCCGCGCGGTCGTCTCCGGCTCGTGCTCACGTTCGTGGTGCGGGACGGCCGGATCGCCGAGTATCAAGTGACCGGCGATCCGGCTCAGTTGGAACGGCTCGACCTGGCGCTGCCTCCCTGTCTACGACCTGACGATGACCGGTCCCGACACGCTGGTCGTGGGCGACGGACGAGGGAGCCCGTGCAGTACGCCCGCTCCCACTGAGCCGCCCGCCCGGTGCGTGCCGGGCGGGGCGGTGTGCCGAGGAGGGTCAGTGGGCGGCGAGTTGTGCTTCGAGGGTCGCCGGGGCCGTACCGTACGGGCACTTCGTGCGGGACTTGGAGATGCCGCTGGTGTCCGCGAGGGACGGGCACAGGAACTGTGTGTAGCGCGTGTCGTTGTCGAGGAAGATCTTCAGCCAGGGGATCGCGCGGCGGGTGACCGCGGAGTTGCCCCAGGTGGGGAACCCGTGGCCGCCGGTGGCGAGTTCGAGGTAGGCGCCCTGGGTGGCGGCGGGCATGGTCGCGTAGAGGCGGTCGAGGGAGGCGGGGGTCACGACCCCGTCGTCCCGCGCACCCATGATCATCGTCGGGACGCGGAGGGTCGAGAGGTTCTGCGAGGGCGAGAAGGGGGCGAACGGGACGGCCGCCTTCAGGGTCGGCCGGCGTTCGGCCGCGCTGATCGCGCCGCCGCCTCCCATGGAGTGCCCGAGGACACCGAGACGGTTCGGGTCGACCCGGTCGCGTACGGGGCTGCGCTGCGTCAAGTAGTCGAGCGCGGCGAGGAGTTGGGTGCCGCGCGCGGTGTCCCAGTCGAGGGTGCTGTTGGTGTCGATGCCGATGACGACGAACCCGAAGGAGGCGAGCCAGGGCCCCATCCAGGCGCCCTCGGTGTCCCACTTCGCGGTGTAGCCGGGTACGGCCGCGACCGCGGCCCAGGTGCCCAGGCTGGTGTCGGTCGGGTAGTAGATCTTCCCGCCGTTGAAGCCGTTGCCGGGCGGCACGGTCAGCTCCGCGGTGGCGAACGTGCCGCGCTGGGCGGCGACGCTGCTGACCGTCGGATCGGGGCCGCGCTGGTAGGGGTTGGCCTGCACAGTGGCCTGCGCCGGGGTCTGCGTGGTGGTCTGCGCGGTCGCCGGCGCGGTGGATATGAGCGCGGCGAGCAGGCCGATCACGGCCGCGGCCAGCGCGGCTCGCAGTCGTACTGTCCTGTTCGGGTGCATGCGGTGCGGTCCTCTCTACTGGCTGGGGGGTCAGGAGGTTCGCGCGGTGCAGGTGACGGTGGCCGAGGGGGCGCCGGGGGTGCTGGCGATGAAGCCGAAGGCGGCGCTGCCGCCGGGGGCCAGGGCGCCGTTCCAGGACGCGTTCGTGACGGTGGCGGTGCCGTCGGCCGCCGTGCTCAGGGTGCCGTTCCAGGCCTGGGTGATCCGGGCGCCCGTACCCGGTACGACGGTGACGGTCCAGCCCGTCGCCGGGGACGTGGAGGTGTTGGTGACCGTGACCTCGCCCTGGTAGCCGCCCTGCCAGGAGGAGACGGCGCGGAAGGTCGCCGCGCAGGTGCCGGGGTCGCCGGGATCGCCGGGGTCGCCCTGGACGAGGAGTGCGGTGAGGGCCGGGTACCAGCGGGCGGCGATCTTCGCGTTGCCGGGGTCGGAGGGGTGGACCCCGTCGTAGGTGTCCGTCGCCGTGTCGAACCCCGTCCACTGGTCGACGACCGTCACCGGGGAGCGGCTCGTGCTGGTCGCCTGGGCCCAGGCGGGGATGCGGGCGTTCAGGTCGACGGCGCGCTGGGCGCAGGCGGGGCAGGTCGCGGGGTTCATCGGGATGATCTGGGCGACGAGGATCTTCATGTCGGGGTTGGAGGCCCGCATCTGGCCGACGAGTTTCGTGTACGCGGCGAGGATGCGGTCGGGGGCGATCGCGCTCCACACGTCGTTCGTGCCGAAGTGCATGGCAACGATGTCCGGGCGGGTGGCCGCGAGGCGCGCGGGCATCAGGTTCTGGTCCGCGACGTTGGTCACCAACTCGCCACCGTGGCCCTCGTTGTCACCGTCGAACGGCTGGCCGCAGCCCTGCTGTCCGAGGGTGCCCACGAAGTCGATGTTCGTGTATCCGGTGCTCTGCAGACGGTTCCACAGCAGCGCGCGCCAGCAGCCCGGGGAGCCGGTGATGGAGTCGCCGAGCGGCATGATGCGGACGGGGGGTGCGGCCGAGGCGGGCGGCGCGAGGGCGACGCCGAGAGTGAGCAGGAGTGCTGCGAGAAGGATCCGCAGGAGGGGGGACGGGCCGGGTCTGCGCATGCTGGTCCTCTTCCTTCGCGAACGTGCCTGTGGTCGTTCTCCCGGAACCCATGGACCGCATCACGAGCTTCCCGACGATCTGATGAACTGTCAATCACCCGTCACGCACTATGACCGGTACTCACTGCCGCCCGACCAGTAACC
>NZ_LIRL01000771.1 GCF_001419795.1 Streptomyces niveiscabiei | reverse complement strand
CACCCACCCCGTAGAAGCCCCGTCTCCGCGCCCCGTGTGAATCGCGCACCCGCGCCGGGCCGCCGCACGCGCTCCCCGCGCGCGGGTGCGTGCGGTCCACTGGTCCACGTGCCCCGCGCGGGAAGACGGCTCCCGCTCGGCACGGGCCGCCGGTCTTTCGTATTCCCCGCCCTTGGCCGGCGGCCCAGGCACCTCTGGCGCCGCCCCGTTCACGTGAGCGCAACAGGCGTTCCCACTATGCGGACACCCACTGTCGTGAACTGGACAAACCGGCGCTTTCGCTGCCACTCTCCGGCCATGCGCCTCGTCCCCCGTGTCCAGCGCCGTGCTCTCACGGCCGCCGCCGTCGCCCTCCTCGCCACCGCCGTGGGCTGTGCTCCCCAGCCGGACGCCAAGGCGGGTGCGACGCCCTCCGGTTCGTCGTCCGGCGCCGCGTGCGCGAAGGGCGCCCTGGCGACCACGGCGTCCGGCAAGCTGACCGTCGGCACCGACACGCCCGCGTACGAACCGTGGTTCAAGGACGACAAGCCGTCCAACGGCCAGGGCTTCGAGTCGGCCGTCGCCTACGCGGTGGCACAGCGGTTGGGCTACGGCAAGAGTGCCGTCGTCTGGCAGACCGTGCCGTTCAACAAGGCGTTCGCGCCCGGCGTGAAGACCTTCGACTTCGACATCAACCAGGTGTCGGTCAGCGCCGAGCGCAGGAAGGCCGTCGACTTCTCGTCCGGCTACTACGACGTCCGCCAGGCCGTGATCGCGCTGAAGGGCACCAAGGCCGCGCAGGCGAAGAGCCTCGCCGACCTGAAGGGCCTCAAGCTGGGTGCCCAGGTCGGCACGACGAGCCTGGAGTACATCCAGGACGTGGTGAAGCCGGGCCAGGAGGCCGCCGCGTACGCCGAGAACGACCAGGCCAAGGCCGCGCTCCAGAACAAGCAGGTCGACGCGATCGTCGTGGACCTGCCGACCGCGTTCTACATCACCGGCGCCGAGATCACCGACGCCACGATCGTCGGCCAGTTCGAGCACCGGAGCGGCACTCCCGAGCAGTTCGGGCTGGTCCTCGACAAGGGCAGCGCGCTCACGCCCTGTGTGACGGCCGCCGTGGACGCCCTGCGCAAGGACGGCACGCTGGCGAAGCTGGAGCAGCAGTGGCTGTCCGACGCGGTCGACGCCCCGGTGCTCAAGTGACGGTCACCAAGACCGAGGCGGAGCACGCGTACACGCCGTCGGAGCGCCGGCTGGAGCGCGAGCGCTACCGGCGCGCGCGTGCGCGCAGGGCGACGGCGATCGCCGCGCTGTCGACGCTCGTCGTCGCCGTGGTGCTCTATCTGGTCGTCGTCAACGCGCCGGGCTGGCAGCGCACCAAGGAGACGTTCTTCGACGCGCACTACGCGCGCGAGGCGCTGCCCAAGGTCCTCGAAGGGCTGTGGCTGAACCTGCGGCTGCTGGTGGTCTGCGGGGCGGCCGTCCTGGTGCTGGGCATGCTGATCGCCATCGCGCGCACGCTGCGCGGCCCGGTGTTCTTCCCGCTGCGGGTGCTGGCCGCCGCCTACACGGACTTCTTCCGGGGCCTGCCGCTGATCATCAACCTGATGATCGTCGTCCTGGGCGTCCCCGCGCTGCGCCTCCAGGGGGTGACGGTCGATCCGGTGCTGCTGGGCGGTACGGCGCTGACGCTGACGTACTCGGCGTACGTTGCGGAGGTGTTCCGCGCGGGCATCGAGTCCGTGCACCCCTCGCAGCGCGCGGCGGCCCGCTCGCTGGGGCTGTCGAACCGGCAGGCGCTGCGCCACGTGGTGCTGCCGCAGGCGGTGCGCCGTCAGGTGCCGCCGCTGCTCAACGACCTGGTGTCCCTCCAGAAGGACACCGGCCTGGTGTCGATCGGCGGCGCGATCGACGCGGTGCGCGCGGCGGACATCATCGTCGGGCGGAGCCTGAACTACACGCCGTACATCGTCGCGGGGCTGCTGTTCGTGGCGCTGACGATCCCGATGACCCGGTTCACGGACTGGGTGACGGCGCGGATGGACCGTCAGCGGTCCCAGGGAGGTACGGCATGAGCGGCGCGCCGGTGCTGCGGATGGAGTCCGTGCGCAAGACGTTCGGCGGGTCCGTCGTCCTCAGGGACGTCGATCTGGAGGTCGCCCCGCACACCGTGACCGCGCTGATCGGCGCCTCCGGTTCGGGCAAGTCGACGCTGCTGCGGTGCGCGAACCTGCTGGAGGACATCGACGACGGCGCGATCTGGCTGGACGGCGAGGAGATCACCGACCCGCGCGTGGACCAGGACGCGGTGCGGCGCCGGATCGGCGTGGTCTTCCAGTCGTACAACCTGTTCCCGCACATGACGGTGCTGGAGAACATCACGCTCGCCCCGCGCCGCGTCCACGGCGTGCCCCGCGAGGAGGCCGAGGAACGGGCCAGGGAGCTCCTGGAGCGCCTCGGACTGGCCGGCAAGGCATCCGCGTACCCGGACAGGCTCAGCGGCGGCCAGCAGCAGCGTGTGGCGATCGTGCGGGCCCTCGCCGTACGGCCCCGGCTGCTGCTCCTCGACGAGATCACCGCCGCGCTCGACCCGGAGCTGGTCGGCGAGGTCCTGAACGTCGTCCGCGACCTGAAGGGCGACGGGATGACGATGGTGCTGGCCACCCACGAGATGGGCTTCGCGCGCGAGGTCGCCGACCAGGTCTGCTTCCTGGACGGCGGGGTCGTGCTGGAGCGCGGCAGCGCCGAGGAGATCTTCGGCGCGCCGCGGCAGGAGCGCACCCAGCGGTTCCTGCGGCGGATCGTGGAGGCCGGCCGCCTCTAGAGGGGCCACGGGTAAGGGGCGCCGTCCATGGCTGACGCCCCTTACCCGCACAGCCTGTTCACGCCTGCGCCGACCCCGCCAGCGCCGCGACCCGCTCCACCCCGAACACGTACCCCTGCACCCCGCACCCCGCGATCACCCCGTCCGCGCGCAGGGACACGTACGAGTGGTGCCGGAACGCCTCGCGCTGGTGGATGTTGGAGATGTGGACCTCGATGACCGGCAGCCCGTCGCAGGTGTTGAGGGCGTCGAGGATCGCGACGGAGGTGTGCGAGTAGGCGCCGGGGTTGATGACGATCCCGCAGTGGCTGAGCCGTGCCTCGTGGATCCAGTCGACGAGTTCGCCCTCGTGGTTGGACTGCCGGAGGTCGACCGTGCCGCCGTGCACGGCCGCCGCCTTGGCGCACAGGGCCTCGACGTCCGCGAGCGTGTCGGACCCGTAGATCTCCGGCTGGCGCTGCCCCAGGAGGTTCAGGTTGGGGCCGTTGAGGATCATGATCGGGGCGTTGGCCAGGGTGCGGGGCACGGTTCCTCCGGTCCGGTCGGGGCGGTCCGGCGGAGCCGCCGCTCACCTCCGGTTTATCACGGTGCGCCGTTCGGGTGAGGCCCGTACCGTGCGGTCATGGCAGCTCCCACGTATCCGCCCAAGCCGTCCCCCGGTGACCGTGTCGCCGTCGTCTCCCCCTCCGCCGGGCTGCCGGGCCTGTTCCCACGCCCCTTCGATCTCGGACTCGCGCGCCTGCGCGAGGAGTTCGGCCTCGTCCCGGTCGAGTACCCGACGACCCGGCGGATGGGTGCCACCCCGCGCGAGCGCGCCGCCGATCTGCACGCGGCCTTCGCTGACCCGGAGATCAAGGCGGTGATCGCGTCGATCGGCGGCGACGACCAGAT
>NZ_LIRL01000770.1 GCF_001419795.1 Streptomyces niveiscabiei | reverse complement strand
ACGTGGGCGAGGATGCCGAAGGCCCAGATGTCGGCGGTGGGGCGGATGCGGGTGCCGCGTTCGCTGACCTCGGGCCAGAGCAGCTCGGGCGGGGTGTAGTCGGGGGTGGTGAAGAGGGGCGCGTAGGCGTGGGTGCCCTCCAGTTCCGCCGCCGTGCTGAAGTCCGCGAGGCGTACCGAACCGTCCTTCATCAGCAGGACGTTGGCCGGTTTCAGGTCGCCGTGGACCCAGCCCGCGTGGTGCAGCTGGTGCAGGCCCTCGCAGATCTGGGCCAGGGTCCGGGTGTCCCGCAGGGGGAGCGTGTCGAGGGAGCCCTCGGCGCGTTCGAGCACGAGGACGGTGGCGCCGTCCAGTTCAGGCAGGTCGGGGTCCTCCACCGTGACGACGTCGTACAGCCGGATCAGCCGGGGCGTCCGCAGCCGAGACAGCAACTCGACCTCGCGGTCGGCGAGTTCGCGCAGGTGGCGGAGTTGGCGGGGGGTACGGGTGCCGGTGGGGAGGAACTTCAGGGCGACGTCGCGGGGGAGGTCACGGGCGCTTGCGCCATCGACGCCACCAACGCGTCCCGCGCCGCTCGCCTCACGAACGCCGTCAGCGCCACCGACGCCGCCCGCGTTTCGAACACCTCCCGCACCTCCCGCGCTGCCCGCACCTCCCGCGCTGCCCGCGTCGCCAACGGCTCCCGCGCTGCCCGCGCCTCCCGCGCCGCGCGCGTTACCAGCGTCGCCAATGCCTCCCGAGCTTCCCGCACGGTCCCCGCCCTCGAAACGCCCGCCCGGCACCGCCGAACCCGCCGTATCCGGCACCCGCCGCCCCGCGTACACCGTCGCGAACGCGCCCGAGGCCAGTTCCTCGCGTACCTCCCAGGCTCCGATCCGGTACCCCTTCGGGATGGTGACGCTCACCGGGCCTCCCGGAGGGCGGGGGCGGAGAGGAGGACGAGGTCGTCCTCCTGGACGAGGTCGAAGCGGAGGGAGAGGGAGACGAGGGTTTCCTTCTTGCCGTTGAGGCGTCGGCCGCCGGGTTCGGCGGTGTCCTCGCGCAGCCGGAGCTTCACCGCGAGGTAGTCGATGTTCCAGTAGACGGCGGAGCGGGTGACGCCGGGCCAGGTGTCGCGGAGGCGGTCCACCAGGTCCTCCACGGCGGGCAGGGGGGCGTAGAAGTCGCCGCGCAGGCGGGGTTCGCACAGGGCGGTGAGGACGGCGAAGTAGCGCTTCGTACGGTCCAGGGAGAACGCCGGGGTCGTCACCGCCCCGCCGAGCCCCCGCCGGGACACGCTGTGGAAGACGTGGCGCGGGGCCCAGACGTCGAAGGCGAGGAGGTCTCCAGCGGCGGGCAGCACCACGCGGGAGAACTCGAAGGGAACCGGGGCCTCCAGCCTGCCCGGCGCGACCTTGACGTGCTCACCGGCGCCCTCGGGGTTCTCGACGACGTACGTCTGGTCCTCGCTGTGGTTGCTGAGCAGCCAGAACGTCCGGTCGGGAACGATCTCCCCGGCGACCCGGGGCACCCCCTCGTGCGCGATGACGAGCCCGCCGTCCGCCCTCCCGAACGGCAGCCGGTCCCCGGCACCGAGTCTGAGCTGGCCGTTCGCGCTCGCACACGACGGTGGTACGACGATGAGGCTGTG
This sequence comes from Streptomyces niveiscabiei, assembly GCF_001419795.1. Classification (GTDB taxonomy): domain Bacteria; phylum Actinomycetota; class Actinomycetes; order Streptomycetales; family Streptomycetaceae; genus Streptomyces; species Streptomyces niveiscabiei. Next base: position 1,903 of record NZ_LIRL01000770.1, on the reverse strand, counting down.
CATGGAGTCGTCCCCCTTCTCCGGGCAAGCCAGGGGGCACGGCCCCCGGTCCGATGGGGTGAGAGTAAAGGGAGGTTCAAGGTGTCCGCCACGCTTTGCCCGATACCGGCGGATCCGCGGGCGTGCACAGCACTCAGGCGTGCACGCCCGGAACGGGTCCGGTTGTGCACGCCTGAGGGGCCGTACCCGGCGGTCGCGTCAGCGGTTGTGGATGACCATCGTCTTGGACGCCTTGTCGTGCCAGCCCTGCTGGCGGCCCGACTTGTCCCAGAACGGGGACAGGTAGACGAGGAGCTGCCCGATGCCGCAGGCGAAGCTGCCGACCAGCGGGATGACCCAGCGGATGAACGAGGACCCCATGCCGGGCTTCTGGCCGGTCTCGACGTTCACGACCCGCAGCCCCACGGCGAGCTTGCCGAGGGTGGCGCCCTTGAGGCCGACCATCAGCCACTCGTACACGAAGCTGACGACGGTCAGCAGGAGGACTATCGCGGTGATCTTGCCCCCGATATCGCTGGCGGCGTCGTTCACGCACGCCTCGTACACCGCCGAGGAGGCGTTCGCGTCGCACTTGTTGACGGAGCTGATGCTGCCCGCGACACCGGCGATCAGGAACGCCAGGTAGACGACGAAGATGACGGCGCCGTCGATGAGGCGCGCACCGAGGCGCCGTCCCATCGACGCGACCTGCGGGCCGCCCGTGTTGTAGCCGGGGTGACCGCCGGGGCCCTGCGGGTAGCTCGGGTAGCCCTGCGGCGGCTGCTGCCCGTACTGCGGTTGCCCGTACTGCTGCTGGTCCTGGGGGTAGCCGTAGCCCTGCGGGGGCTGGCCGTACCCGGGCTGCTGCGGCTGGCCGTAGCCGCCGGGCTGCGGCTGCTGGGGCTGCTGGCCGTAGGGGTTGCCGGGCGGCGGCGCGCCGAAACTCATGGCTGGATTCCTCCGTTGGACTGCGCGGGGACGGCGCGGGCAGGACGGAGGAATGTCGATTCGTGAGCGGTTCTTCCCCCGACCTGACCGCTGATGTGCGGTTTTCATCGTTGATTGTCGGGCGAGTTCTTGTCCAGCCGGATTCGCCGGGTGTTGTGCAAGTGCAACATCGGTGACAGGAGTGACCGGATTGGAAGCGGGGACCGGTCATCCGCGAGGATGGCCGCATGACCGCCCAGATTCTCGATGGCCGGGCCACCGCGGCCGAGATCAAGTCGGAGCTGACCACGCGCGTGGCGGCGCTGAGAGACAGGGGCGTCACGCCCGGCCTCGGCACCGTCCTCGTCGGCGACGACCCCGGCAGCCGCAAGTACGTCGCCGGCAAGCACCGGGACTGCGCGGAGGTCGGCATCGCCTCCCTCCAGCGCGAACTCCCCGCGACGGCCACGCAGGACGAGATCGAGAAGGTCGTCCACGAGCTGAACGAGGACCCGGCCTGCACCGGCTACATCGTGCAGCTCCCGCTCCCCGCCGGCATCGACGAGAACCGCATCCTCGGCCTCATGGACCCCGTCAAGGACGCGGACGGCCTGCACCCCACCAACCTCGGCCGCCTCGTCCTCGGCGAACCGGCGCCCCTGCCCTGCACGCCGAACGGCATCCTCACCCTCCTGCGCCGCCACGGTGTCGCGATCGACGGCGCGGAGGTGGTCGTCGTCGGACGCGGCGTCACCATCGGCCGCCCGATGCCGCTGCTGCTGACCCGGCGCAGCGAGAACGCGACGGTGACGCAGTGCCACACGGGTACGCGGGATCTCGCCGCGCACCTGCGCCGGGCGGACATCGTCATCGCGGCGGCGGGCTCCGCGCACCTGGTCCGCGCGCAGGACGTGAAGCCGGGGGCGGCCGTGCTGGACGTGGGGGTGTCGCGGGGGGCCGACGGCAAGATCGTCGGGGACGTCCATCCCGACGTCCG
>NZ_LIRL01000077.1 GCF_001419795.1 Streptomyces niveiscabiei | reverse complement strand
CCCCTCTACGGCGCCCTCACCCAGACCTTCACCGACGAACTGGCCCCCCTCTTCACCACCGGAGCCGACCCGACGACGGTGGCGAAGGCCCTGGACGAGGCCCTGGACCGCGAACTGCCGTGAGGGCGCGGGGTCTTCGCCTGCTCAGCGCTCGCGTCCGTACGTCTGGAGGACCGCCAGCGCGTACGCGATCCGCGGGTCCAGCCGGTGCGGGTCGCAGCGGTAGACCTTGCTCAGACCTCGGTAGTCCAGCGCCAGGCCGGTGCGCGGTGCACGCCAGCGGGTGCGGACGGGGCGGCCGAACGTGTAGTCGTCCGTCGTGCCGTCGACGTAGGCGTAGAGCATCATGCAGAGCGCGAAGAGGAACCACACGGGGGCGGTGGTGGTGTGGATCAGCCAGGCGTACCAGGTGCCCTCCTTGCCGGTGACCGGGTCCGGTGCGCCGGTGAGCCGCGCCGACCAGCGGACCCGGCGCGGCCAGGGCAGGACCCGGCCGGGGCGGCGGGTGATCCGGGCCAGGGGAGTGCCGTCGGGGGCGTGGACGTCGTAGGTGTCCGCGGCGGCCGGGCGGACCGAGCACCACGGGCTGCCGCTCGGGCCGTCGTGGATCCAGAGGGGCAGCGGGACGGTTCCCTTCGCCTGCGCGGACCGTGGGGCGAAGACGCGGGCCAGCGGGGGGTCCTCGGAGCGCTGCGGGGCCCGGAGCCGGACCGTCGCCCCCATCTCGGCGTCGGCGGGCAGTCCGGGAACCGGCGGACCGGAGAGCGGGACGGGGTTGTTCACAGAGACCGCGAACGTGTACGAGGCGTCGTGCATGGAGTCATCCAAACGGGTTGGCGGTCGCCAGACGACCTATGACCTCGCGAGCCTGGTCGTACTTCTCGTGGAGCTGCTCCGACGCGTACTGGACCTCCTCGGTGGCGTGGCGCACGCCCTCCTTGTAGAGGTCCTTCGCACCGAGCGCCGCCTCGTACCCGCGCGCTGTCCAGGAACGGGGGTCGATGTAGCGGCCGACTGTCTCGCCGGCGTCGTCCACGATCGGTTTGACGGAGTCCGCGAGCGCCGGGATCCGCCCCAGCGGGGTGTGCTCGATCAGCTTGGGCATGAGCTTCTGGAACGGCATGTCGGTGATTCCCGCACCCGGCCGGTAGAGGTTGCGGTCACCGAGCTCCTTGGCCACGGCGACCTTGAGGCGGTCCCCCAGCGTGTCCGCGGTGATGTGGATCGCATCCGCCTTGCGGCCGAACACGCCGACGTTGCGCATCACCCATTTCTCGGCGTCCTCACCCAGTTTCGCGGTTCCTCCGGCGTGCTCGATGATGTCGGACGCCCGCTTCCAGGAATCGGCCGCCTTCACCCCGAAGTCCGTCACCCGCATCGGGATCTTGACGCCGGTGAACATCCCCTTGCCGACCTTCCCCACCCGCGCGAGGTCGCCGAACGGGATGAAGCCCGCCACGTCGAGACCGATGTCCAGCCAGTTGCCCTTCTTCGAGCCGGCCGCCCAGCCGACCCCGTGCGCGAGGAGGGCGCCGCCGTTCAGGACCATGCCGATGCCCTCGAAGACCGCGGCGCCGATGAGGGTCTCGGAGGTGAGGACCGCGAGGACGTCACAGGCGGCGCTGGCGTAGCCGAGCCAGTCGCCGATCCGGTAGATCGTGTCGGCGTGCTTCTGTACCCATTTCCACAGGTCGCCGGCGAGGTCGCCGATCTGCTGGGTCACGTCCTCGAACAGGTCCTTGAGCTTGTCGAGCAGTGACTTGCCGGGTGCTGCCTCGGCGGCCTTGCGGAGTCTTTCGGCAGCCTGGTGGGCCGTGGCCTGATGGTCGTGCTGAAGCTGACGCGCTTTCTCGACGATCGCGTCGAGTTCGGCGCCGGCCTCGGTGACGCGCTTCGTCGCGTGGTCCAGGCGTCGCTGGGCGTCGCGGAGTTCCTCGCTCGTGGGAAAGGTCTGCCCGGCGAGCTTCAGGTCCGGGTCGGCTTTCGCCGCGGCCAGAGCCCTGCGGGACTCCTCGGCCTCCTCCTCGTAGCGCCGGGCCCTGCCCTGGAACTCCGTCAGCCGTGACTCCCAGGTGCGCAAGGCGTGCGCGGCGTCGGCCATGGAGCCGTGGGCGTTGTCCAGATACCTCGGGAGGGCACCGGTTGTCCTTGAGAAGGCGGACGCCCCCTCGCCCGTCCAGGCGCCGTTCGTTCTGCCCAGCCGCGTCAGGGTGGCGTGAACGTCGTGGAGCTGTTTGGCCGTGCTGGTCAGCGACGTGACCAGCTGGTGCACCGAGGCGGGGTCACCGGGGGCGGGATCGAAGCCGAGCGCGTCGTACGTCTCAGGCGTCCGGATGTACATGGAGCGGTCTCCTCGGCGCGGTCAGTAGGCGCGGAAGGGGGAGGGCGGCGGGGAGGCCGTGGCGGCGGACTCCTGTGCGTGGTCCTCCGGCAGGTCGAAGACGACGGTGTCCGCGATGTCCGCGAGGATCGCCTGGTAGCGGAAGAGGTCCTGGACGTCGGGGGTGCTCAGACACAGGAGCAGGACGCGGTCCTCGGAGGGGAAGGGGAGCCATACCTCGATCCGTACGAAGTGGTGCTCCTGCTCGCCCTCCGGCAGCTCCCAGACGGCGCGGGAAGCGGCGACATGAACGACCGCGGGGCCTGCGGGGAGGGAGACCGACCGGGTCTCGCCGCCGTCGTCCGCCCTCTCCAGCGCCTGGGCGATGCCCATGGCGGTGAACTGGGGGTCCGGGTTGTCCAGCTCGCGCGTGCCGACCGTGAGCGTGGCCCGGCTGACGCGTTCGGGCGGTTCGGTGCCGTCCGCGCTGCCGCCGATCGGGAAGACGCCGAGCGCGTTGTAGACGACACCGCTCTCGACGAGGGTCTGCGCGCCGGCTGTGTACGCGGCCTTGGTGAAAAGGCGCAGCGGCTCCAGATCGGCCCGTTCGCCCCAGTAGTCGTGGGCGAACTGCCGCATCCGCTCGTCGAACGAGTCCTCGCCGGTGCCCAGCGGGACGGCGTGGAACTCCGGCTGGACCTGGAAGGCGATCGTCGCGGAGGTCACCGGTCACCCGCCCGCATGGTCTTGTCGACCGTCTTCACGGCAGAGACGAGCTTGACGACCTCGTCCTCCGTGCCCTGGTAGAGCCGTCCGGCCTGGGCGACCCTCTCGGTCACCGTGTCTGTCGCGTCGGCGATCTGCTTGATGCCGTGACCCCACTTCTCCTGGAAGTGGTCGCAGGCGCTCTCCAGTTCGGCCGAACCCGTGCCCGACGGGCCGATGTCCTCCAGCTGCCGCATGGTGGACCGCATGCTCTGGGCGCACCCGGCGAGATCGGCGACGAGTTTGCCGAGTGCTTCGAAGTCGACCTTGTAGTGGTCGGACATCCCTTGACGTACCCCCGTAGCGCGCCGATCGATGATCAACGTATAGAGCCACGAGGTAAGAGGAGGGTGTGCGTCGCCGGGCTCCCCGCGTTTGAGCTGCGTCACTCTAGGGGTATGCTCCCCGACCCGATTGGCGGACCCGACCCCCCGTATGGCAGACTAGCGGGGTTGCTCGGTCGAGTGTTGATGCTGCGCGCCTCCCGCCGGGAGGACCGGAAGCGAGTCCCACAGTACTCGTCGCCTTAACTGCCCTGGAGGGCAGCGCTGGGGCGGACGTACGGGAATCTTTCGGGAAGTGTGGTGCGGCACCGGCCAGGGGCTCGGTGGAAATCCTTGAAGGTGGATGGTTCCCGATGGGGAATCTCTGTCAGCAAGGGTGCGACACGCCCGACCGCGTGGGTCGGAGCGGGGAGCAGGGAACGCCGAGTTCCGGAGCGAAGAAGAACAGGACTACTGAGTAGCCATGGCGGGACAGAAGATCCGCATCCGGCTCAAGGCCTACGACCACGAGGTCATCGACTCCTCGGCGAAGAAGATCGTCGAGACGGTGACGCGCACTGGTGCGTCGGTCGCGGGCCCGGTGCCGCTGCCCACTGAGAAGAACGTGTACTGCGTCATCAAGTCGCCGCACAAGTACAAGGACTCGCGCGAGCACTTCGAGATGCGCACGCACAAGCGCCTGATCGACATTCTCGACCCGACGCCCAAGACCGTTGACTCTCTGATGCGACTCGACCTCCCGGCCGGTGTCGACATCGAGATCAAGCTCTGAGGGTCGGTGATCTGAGTAATGGCTAAGCAGATCAAGGGCATCCTGGGCGAGAAGCTCGGCATGACGCAGGTGTGGGACGAGAACAACCGTGTTGTTCCGGTCACCGTCGTCAAGGCCGGTCCGAACGTCGTGACCCAGGTCCGTACGAACGACGTCGACGGCTACGAGTCGGTCCAGATCGCCTTCGGCGAGATCGACCCGCGCAAGGTGAACAAGCCCCTCAAGGGCCACTTCGCCAAGGCCGACGTCACCCCCCGTCGCCACCTCGTCGAGATCCGCACCGCGGACGCCTCCGAGTACACGCTGGGCCAGGAGATCTCCGCGGAGATCTTCGAGGCGGGCGTGAAGGTCGACGTCACCGGCAAGAGCAAGGGCAAGGGCTTCGCCGGTGTCATGAAGCGTCACAACTTCAAGGGCCTCGGCGCCGGTCACGGCACCCAGCGCAAGCACCGCTCGCCCGGTTCCATCGGTGGCTGCGCCACCCCGGGCCGCGTGTTCAAGGGCCTCCGCATGGCGGGTCGCATGGGCAACGAGCGTGTCACCACCCAGAACCTGACCGTCCACGCCGTTGACGCGGAGAAGGGTCTGCTGCTCATCAAGGGCGCTGTCCCCGGTCCGAACGGCGGCCTCGTCCTGGTCCGCACCGCGGCCAAGGGGGCCTGAGGTACCGATGAGCACTGTTGACATCCTTTCGCCTGCCGGCGAGAAGACCGGAAGCGTCGAACTCCCCGCGGAGATCTTCGGCGTGGAGAAGGTCAGCATCCCGCTGATCCACCAGGTCGTCGTCGCGCAGAACGCCGCTGCCCGCCAGGGCACGCACAAGACCAAGACCCGTGGCGAAGTCCGTGGTGGTGGCAAGAAGCCTTACCGCCAGAAGGGCACCGGCCGCGCCCGTCAGGGCTCGACCCGCGCGCCGCAGTTCGCCGGCGGTGGCGTCGTGCACGGCCCCCAGCCGCGCGACTACTCGCAGCGGACGCCCAAGAAGATGAAGGCCGCGGCCCTGCGCCACGCCCTCACCGACCGGGCCCGCCACAACCGCATCCACGTCGTCACCGGCGTGATCGCGGGCGAGACCCCCTCCACCAAGGCCGCCAAGACGCTGTTCGGCAAGATCTCGGAGCGCAAGAACCTGCTCCTGGTCGTCGACCGCGCCGACGAGGCCGCGTGGCTGTCCGCCCGCAACCTGCCCCAGGTCCACATCCTGGAGCCGGGCCAGCTGAACACGTACGACGTGATCGTTTCGGACGACGTGGTCTTCACCCAGGCCGCGTTCGAGTCCTTCGTGTCCGGCCCGAAGGCCAATGACATCGAAGGGACTGAGGTCTGATGGCGATCCGTCACCCCTCCATCGCCCCCAAGGCCGCGAAGGCCGCCAAGGCCGCGCGCGTCGCCAAGGCGCGCCGCCACGCCGCCGAGGGCAAGAACACCGTCGTCACCCCGCTCAGCAAGTCGTACACGGACCCCCGTGACATCCTGCTGAAGCCGGTCGTGTCGGAGAAGAGCTACGCGCTCCTCGACGAGAACAAGTACACGTTCGTCGTCGACCCCAGCGCCAACAAGACCCAGATCAAGCAGGCCGTCCAGGCGGTCTTCTCGGTCAAGGTCACCGGCGTCAACACGATCAACCGCCAGGGCAAGCGCAAGCGCACCAAGACCGGTTTCGGTAAGCGTGCGGACAGCAAGCGCGCGATCGTGACCCTGGCCGAGGGCGACCGTATCGACATCTTCGGCGGTCCGACCGCGTAAGCGGGTCGGATCGTCCGATATCGGACGAGGACTGAGAAATGGGAATCCGCAAGTACAAGCCGACTACGCCGGGCCGTCGTGGCTCCAGCGTCGCCGACTTCGTCGAGGTCACGCGGTCCACGCCGGAGAAGTCGCTGGTCCGCCCCCTGCACAGCAAGGGCGGTCGTAACAACTCCGGTCGTGTGACCGTTCGCCACCAGGGTGGCGGACACAAGCGCGCCTACCGCGTGATCGACTTCCGTCGGCACGACAAGGACGGCGTGCCGGCGAAGGTCGCGCACATCGAGTACGACCCCAACCGCACCGCGCGCATCGCGCTGCTGCACTACGCCGACGGCGAGAAGCGCTACATCATCGCGCCGCGCGGCCTCACGCAGGGCGACCGCGTCGAGAACGGTCCCGGGGCCGACATCAAGCCCGGCAACAACCTGGCGCTCCGCAACATCCCGGTCGGTACCACGATCCACGCGATCGAGCTCCGTCCCGGTGGCGGCGCCAAGTTCGCCCGCTCCGCCGGCGCCTCGGTGCAGCTGCTCGCGAAGGAGGGCTCGATGGCCCACCTCCGCATGCCCTCCGGCGAGATCCGCCTGGTCGACCAGCGCTGCCGCGCCACGGTCGGCGAGGTCGGCAACGCCGAGCAGAGCAACATCAACTGGGGCAAGGCCGGCCGTAAGCGCTGGTTGGGCGTCCGCCCGACCGTGCGTGGTGTGGCGATGAACCCGGTCGACCACCCGCACGGTGGTGGTGAGGGCAAGACCTCCGGTGGTCGCCACCCGGTCTCCCCGTGGGGTCAGAAGGAAGGTCGTACTCGTTCGCCCAAGAAGGCGTCGAACAAGTACATCGTCCGCCGCCGCAAGACGAACAAGAAGCGCTAGGAGCGGGTTTAGATGCCGCGCAGTCTCAAGAAGGGACCCTTCGTCGACGGCCACCTCGTCAAGAAGGTGGACGCCCAGAACGAAGCCGGTACCAAGAACGTCATCAAGACCTGGTCCCGTCGCTCCATGATCGTCCCCAGCATGCTGGGCCACACGATCGCGGTGCACAACGGCAAGACCCACATCCCGGTGTTCGTCACCGAGTCGATGGTCGGCCACAAGCTCGGCGAGTTCTCGCCGACGCGCACCTTCCGGGGTCACGTCAAGGACGACCGGAAGTCGAAGCGCCGCTAAGCGCGGATCGCATCAGACACGTAAGTAACTGAGAGGGACAACCATGGAAGCCAGGGCCCAGGCGCGGTACATCCGCGTCACGCCCATGAAGGCCCGCCGCGTGGTGGACCTTATCCGTGGCATGGACGCCACGGAGGCTCAGGCGGTCCTGCGATTCGCCCCGCAGGCCGCTTCCGAGCCCGTCGGCAAGGTGCTGGACAGCGCCATCGCCAACGCCGCTCACAACTACGACCACACCGACGCCACGTCGCTGTTCATCAGCGAGGCGTACGTCGACGAGGGCCCGACCCTGAAGCGGTTCCGTCCGCGCGCCCAGGGCCGTGCCTACCGGATCCGCAAGCGGACCAGCCACATCACCGTGGTCGTCAGCAGCAAGGAAGGAACCCGGTAATGGGCCAGAAGGTTAACCCGCATGGGTTCCGGCTCGGCATCACCACGGACTTCAAGTCCCGGTGGTACGCCGACAAGCTGTACAAGGACTACGTCAAGGAAGACGTCGCCATCCGTCGGATGATGACGTCCGGCATGGAGCGCGCCGGCATCTCGAAGGTGGAGATCGAGCGCACCCGTGACCGTGTCCGTGTGGACATCCACACCGCGCGTCCCGGCATCGTCATCGGCCGCCGCGGCGCCGAGGCCGACCGCATCCGCGGTGACCTGGAGAAGCTGACCGGCAAGCAGGTCCAGCTGAACATCCTCGAGGTCAAGAACCCGGAGACGGACGCTCAGCTGGTGGCCCAGGCCGTCGCCGAGCAGCTCTCCTCCCGCGTCTCCTTCCGCCGTGCCATGCGCAAGAGCATGCAGTCGGCGATGAAGGCCGGCGCCAAGGGCATCAAGATCCAGTGCGGTGGCCGTCTCGGCGGCGCCGAGATGTCCCGCTCGGAGTTCTACCGCGAGGGCCGTGTGCCCCTGCACACGCTCCGCGCGAACGTGGACTACGGCTTCTTCGAGGCCAAGACGACCTTCGGCCGCATCGGTGTGAAGGTCTGGATCTACAAGGGCGACGTCAAGAACATCGCCGAGGTCCGCGCCGAGAACGCCGCCGCCCGTGCGGGCAACCGCCCGGCTCGCGGTGGCGCCAGCGACCGTCCGGCCCGTGGTGGCCGCGGTGGCGAGCGTCGCGGTCGTAAGCCCCAGCAGGCTGCCGGTTCCGAGGCCCCCGCGGCCGAGGCTCCCGCCGCTCCGCCTGCTGAGAGCACCGGAACGGAGGCCTGACCGACATGCTGATCCCCCGTAGGGTCAAGCACCGCAAGCAGCACCACCCCAAGCGGGACGGCGCTGCCAAGGGCGGCACGCAGGTGTCGTTCGGCGAGTACGGTATTCAGGCCATCACCCCGGCTTACGTGACGAACCGTCAGATCGAGGCGGCTCGTATCGCCATGACGCGTCACATCAAGCGTGGCGGCAAGGTCTGGATCAACATCTACCCGGACCGTCCCCTCACCAAGAAGCCCGCCGAGACCCGCATGGGTTCCGGTAAGGGTTCCCCGGAGTGGTGGATCGCCAACGTCAAGCCCGGACGTGTGATGTTCGAGCTGTCGTACCCCAACGAGAAGATCGCCCGTGAGGCGCTGACGCGTGCGGCCCACAAGCTGCCGATGAAGTGCCGGATCGTCAAGCGCGAGGCAGGTGAAGCGTGATGTCGGCCGGTACCAAGGCGTCCGAGCTGCGCGAGCTGGGCAACGAGGAGCTTCTCGCGAAGCTCCGCGAGGCCAAGGAAGAGCTGTTCAACCTCCGCTTCCAGGCGGCGACGGGTCAGCTCGAGAACCACGGCCGGCTGAAGGCCGTCCGTAAGGACATCGCGCGGATCTACACCCTGATGCGTGAGCGCGAGCTGGGCATCGAGACGGTGGAGAGCGCCTGATGAGCGAGAACAACGTGACTGAGCAGACCGCAGAGGCCCGCGGCTTCCGCAAGACCCGTGAGGGTCTCGTCGTCAGCGACAAGATGGACAAGACCGTCGTCGTCGCCGTCGAGGACCGCGTCAAGCACGCTCTGTACGGCAAGGTCATCCGCCGTACGAACAAGCTCAAGGCCCACGACGAGCAGAACGCCGCCGGCGTCGGCGACCGCGTCCTCCTGATGGAGACCCGGCCGCTGTCCGCCACGAAGCGGTGGCGCGTCGTCGAGATCCTCGAAAAGGCCAAGTAAGACATCCTGCGGGCATCCCCGCAGGACAGTTCCGCCAGGCTCGGTGGGGGTCCGCTTCTCTGAGGCGGCCCCCGCCGGGAACCGGCAGACACACAGGAGATAGACGTGATCCAGCAGGAGTCGCGACTGCGCGTCGCCGACAACACTGGTGCGAAGGAAATCCTTTGCATCCGTGTGCTCGGTGGCTCCGGTCGCCGCTACGCGGGCATCGGTGACGTCATCGTTGCCACCGTCAAGGACGCGATCCCGGGCGGCAACGTGAAGAAGGGCGACGTCGTCAAGGCGGTCGTCGTGCGCACCGTCAAGGAGCGCCGTCGTCCGGACGGCTCGTACATCCGCTTCGACGAGAACGCCGCCGTCATTCTGAAGAACGACGGTGACCCTCGTGGTACCCGCATCTTCGGCCCGGTCGGGCGCGAGCTGCGCGAGAAGAAGTTCATGAAGATCATCTCGCTGGCTCCGGAGGTGCTGTAAGCATGAAGATCAAGAAGGGCGACCTGGTCCAGGTCATCACCGGTAAGGACAAGGGCAAGCAGGGCAAGGTCATCGCGGCCTTCCCCCGCGAGGACCGCGTCCTGGTCGAGGGTGTCAACCGGGTCAAGAAGCACACCAAGGCCGGCCCGACCGCCAGCGGCTCGCAGGCCGGCGGCATCGTGACCACCGAGGCCCCGATCCACGTCTCCAACGTCCAGCTGGTCGTGGAGAAGGACGGCAAGAAGGTCGTCACGCGTGTCGGTTACCGCTTCGACGACGAGGGCAACAAGGTTCGCGTTGCCAAGCGGACGGGTGAGGACATCTGATGGCTACCACCACCACTCCGCGTCTCAAGACGAAGTACCGCGAGGAGATCGCGGGCAAGCTGCAGGACGAGTTCAAGTACGAGAACGTCATGCAGATCCCCGGCCTCGTGAAGATCGTGGTCAACATGGGTGTCGGCGACGCCGCCCGTGACTCGAAGCTGATCGAGGGCGCGATCCGCGACCTCTCCACGATCACCGGCCAGAAGCCGCAGGTCACCAAGGCCCGCAAGTCCATCGCGCAGTTCAAGCTGCGTGAGGGCCAGCCGATCGGTGCCCACGTCACGCTCCGCGGCGACCGCATGTGGGAGTTCCTGGACCGCACCCTGTCGCTCGCGCTCCCGCGCATCCGCGACTTCCGCGGCCTGTCCCCCAAGCAGTTCGACGGCCGTGGCAACTACACCTTCGGTCTCACGGAGCAGGTCATGTTCCACGAGATCGACCAGGACAAGATCGACCGCGTCCGGGGTATGGACATCACCGTGGTGACCACGGCGACCAACGACGCTGAGGGCCGCGCGCTCCTTCGTCACCTCGGCTTCCCGTTCAAGGAGGCGTGAGCATGGCGAAGAAGGCTCTGATCGCTAAGGCTGCTCGCAAGCCCAAGTTCGGTGTGCGCGCGTACACCCGCTGCCAGCGCTGCGGCCGTCCGCACTCCGTGTACCGCAAGTTCGGCCTCTGCCGTGTGTGCCTTCGTGAGATGGCTCACCGCGGCGAGCTGCCGGGCGTGACCAAGAGCTCCTGGTAGTCCCTTACTTCGGGATTCCAGAGGCTCTCGGTAAGCACTGGGCGTGTCAGGTGCCCACCTCTCCATGGCTTAGGCTGGGAGGGTTGGGCGCCTGACGGTCGCCCGATACGACTTACTACGCCGTAGGTCCCCGCACCGCACCCGTCCCGCCACCGAGCGGGGAGAGGGATGGCGCATACAGGAAACCCCGGCGAGAGAGGCCGAAGGCCAATTCATGACCATGACTGATCCGATCGCAGACATGCTGACGCGTCTGCGGAACGCGAACTCGGCGTACCACGATTCCGTGACGATGCCGGCGTCCAAGATCAAGTCGCACATCGCGGAGATCCTCCAGCAGGAGGGCTTCATCACGGGCTGGAAGGTCGAGGACGCCGAGGTCGGCAAGAACCTCACCCTCGAGCTGAAGTTCGGCCCGAACCGTGAGCGCTCCATCGCGGGCATCAAGCGGATCTCCAAGCCCGGTCTCCGGGTGTACGCGAAGTCCACCTCCCTGCCGAAGGTGCTGGGCGGCCTCGGCGTGGCGATCATCTCCACGTCGCACGGGCTCCTCACCGACAAGCAGGCCGGCAAGAAGGGCGTGGGTGGGGAAGTCCTCGCCTACGTCTGGTAGCAGAAGGGAACGGAGGAAACAGCTATGTCGCGTATCGGCAAGCTCCCCATCGCGGTTCCCGCCGGCGTGGACGTCACCATCGACGGCCGCACGGTGAAGGTCAAGGGCCCCAAGGGCGAGCTGACCCACACCGTCGCAGCTCCGATCGACATCGCCAAGGGTGAGGACGGCGTGCTGAGCGTCACCCGCCCCAACGACGAGCGTCAGAGCAAGGCCCTGCACGGCCTGTCCCGCACGCTGGTGGCGAACATGATCACCGGCGTGACCCAGGGTTACGTGAAGAAGCTCGAGATCAGCGGTGTCGGTTACCGCGTGGCCGCGAAGGGCACGAGCCTCGAGTTCGCGCTCGGCTACAGCCACCCGATCGTCGTCGAAGCGCCCGAGGGCATCACCTTCAAGGTGGAGAACCCGACCCGCTTCCAGGTCGAGGGCATCGACAAGCAGAAGGTCGGCGAGGTTGCGGCCAACATCCGCAAGCTGCGCAAGCCCGACCCGTACAAGGCCAAGGGCGTCAAGTACGAGGGCGAAGTCATCCGCCGCAAGGTCGGAAAGGCGGGTAAGTAAGCCATGGCATACGGACAGAAGATCCTGAAGGGCGACGCCTACAAGCGCGCCGCGATCAAGCGCCGTCACCTGCGCATCCGTAAGCGGATCAACGGTACGGAAGAGCGTCCCCGTCTGGTCGTTACCCGCTCGAACCGCCACATCGTGGCCCAGGTGATCGACGACCTCAAGGGTCACACCCTTGCGTCGGCGTCCACCCTGGACACCTCGATCCGCGGTGGCGAGGGCGACAAGTCGGCTCAGGCCAAGCAGGTCGGCGCCCTGGTCGCCGAGCGTGCCAAGGCCGCCGGTGTCGAGGCCGTGGTGTTCGACCGTGGTGGCAACCAGTACGCCGGGCGCATCGCCGCCCTGGCGGACGCCGCCCGCGAAGCCGGGCTCAAGTTCTGAGCCGCTCGTAGCTAGCGGAAAGAGAGAGGTAATCCAATGGCTGGACCCCAGCGCCGTGGAAGCGGTGCCGGTGGCGGCGAGCGGCGGGACCGTAAGGGTCGTGACGGTGGCGCAGCCGCCGCCGAGAAGACCGCGTACGTCGAGCGTGTCGTCGCGATCAACCGTGTCGCCAAGGTTGTCAAGGGTGGCCGTCGCTTCAGCTTCACCGCGCTCGTCGTGGTGGGCGACGGTGACGGCACCGTAGGTGTCGGCTACGGCAAGGCCAAGGAGGTGCCGGCCGCCATCGCCAAGGGTGTTGAGGAGGCCAAGAAGCACTTCTTCAAGGTCCCCCGTATCCAGGGCACCATCCCGCACCCGATCACGGGCGAGAAGGCCGCGGGCGTCGTCCTGCTCAAGCCTGCCTCCCCCGGTACCGGCGTCATCGCCGGTGGCCCGGTGCGTGCCGTGCTGGAGTGCGCGGGCGTGCACGACATCCTGTCGAAGTCGCTCGGCTCGTCCAACGCGATCAACATCGTCCACGCGACGGTGGAGGCCCTCAAGGGTCTCCAGCGCCCGGAGGAGATCGCGGCCCGCCGCGGCCTCCCCCTGGAGGACGTCGCCCCCGCGGCTCTGCTGCGGGCGCGTGCCGGGGCTGGTGCTGCGTAATGGCCCGCCTCAAGATCACGCAGACGAAGTCCTACATCGGCAGCAAGCAGAACCACCGTGACACGCTGCGTTCGCTCGGGCTCAAGCGCCTGAACGACGTCGTCGTCAAGGAGGACCGCCCCGAGTTCCGCGGCATGGTGCACACCGTCCGCCACCTCGTGACGGTCGAGGAGGTCGACTGATCATGGCGGAGAACAGCCCGCTCAAGATCCACAACCTCCGTCCGGCCCCCGGCGCCAAGACCGCCAAGACCCGTGTCGGTCGTGGTGAGGCGTCGAAGGGTAAGACGGCCGGTCGTGGTACCAAGGGCACGAAGGCCCGCTACCAGGTTCCGGAGCGCTTCGAGGGTGGCCAGATGCCCCTCCACATGCGTCTTCCGAAGCTGAAGGGCTTCAAGAACCCGTTCAAGACCGAGTTCCAGGTCGTGAACCTCGACAAGCTGGCCGCCCTCTACCCCGAGGGTGGCGAGGTCACCGTCGAGGGTCTGGTGGCCAAGGGCGCGGTTCGCAAGAACAGCCTCGTCAAGGTCCTCGGCCAGGGTGAGATCTCCGTGGCGTTGCAGGTGACGGTCGACGCCGTCTCCGGCTCCGCCAAGGAGAAGATCACCGCCGCCGGCGGCACGGTCACCGAGCTCGTCTGATCACGTCAGGCGTCTCGATGACATGAGCGATCCCGACCGGGGATACCCCACAAAAGGGGTATCCCCGGTCGGTCGTTCCAGACGGGGCAGTGTCGCCGGTAAGGTGGCCTGCGCTGTCTCTTTTCAGCATCGTCATCAACCAACCGTCGAACCTCAGACCGTCACCCTTGGCGCAGCTGCGCGGGGGTCGCAGGAGGCACCGTGCTCACCGCGTTCGCCCGGGCGTTCAAGACGCCCGACCTGCGCAAGAAGCTGCTCTTCACGCTCGGTATCGTCGTGGTCTACCGGGTCGGTACCCACGTCCCGATCCCCGGCGTCGACTACAAGTCCGTCCAGCAGTGCGTGGACGAGGCGTCCGGCAATCAGAGCCTCTTCGGGCTGATCAACATGTTCAGCGGCGGCGCGCTGCTCCAGATCACGATCTTCGCGCTGGGGATCATGCCGTACATCACGGCGAGCATCATCCTCCAGCTGCTGACCGTTGTGATCCCGCGCCTGGAAGCCCTCAAGAAGGAGGGTCAGGCGGGTACCGCGAAGATCACGCAGTACACCCGGTACCTGACCGTGGCACTCGCCATCCTCCAGGGCACCGGCCTCGTCGCCACCGCCCGCAGCGGCTCGCTGTTCTCCGGCTGCTCCGTCGCGAGCAGCATCGTCCCGGACCGCGACATCTTCACGACCATCGTGATGGTCATCTGCATGACCGCCGGCACCGCCCTCGTCATGTGGCTCGGTGAGCTCATCACCGACCGCGGCATCGGCAACGGCATGTCCATCCTGATGTTCATCTCGATCGCCGCGACCTTCCCCTCCGCGCTGTGGGCCATCAAGAAGCAGGGCACCCTGGCCGGCGGCTGGATCGAGTTCGGCACCGTCATCGCGGTCGGCCTCGTCATGGTCGGTCTCGTCGTCCTGGTCGAGCAGGCCCAGCGCCGGATCCCCGTCCAGTACGCGAAGCGCATGATCGGGCGCCGGTCCTACGGCGGTACCTCGACCTACATCCCGCTCAAGGTGAACCAGGCGGGCGTCATCCCCGTCATCTTCGCCTCGTCGCTGCTCTACATCCCGGCGCTCATCGTCCAGTTCTCCAACTCGCAGGCGGGCTGGGCGACCTGGGTCACGCAGAACCTGGCCAACACCCGGGCCGGGGTGCACATCGCGCTGTACTTCCTGCTGATCGTGTTCTTCGCCTTCTTCTACGTCGCGATTTCCTTCAACCCCGAGGAAGTTGCCGACAACATGAAGAAGTATGGTGGATTCATCCCGGGCATCCGGGCTGGCCGCCCGACCGCTGAGTACCTTTCCTACGTACTCAACCGGATCACGTGGCCGGGCTCGCTGTACTTGGGTCTGATTGCTCTCGTCCCGACGATGGCGTTGGCTGGTTTCGGGGCAGACCAGAACTTCCCGTTCGGCGGTACCAGCATCCTCATCATCGTGGGTGTCGGTCTGGAGACCGTGAAGCAGATCGAGAGCCAGCTCCAGCAGCGCAATTACGAAGGGTTCCTCCGCTGATGCGAATCGTCCTCGTCGGGCCGCCGGGTGCCGGGAAGGGAACGCAGGCCGCGTTCCTGGCCAAGAACCTGTCGATCCCGCACATCTCCACGGGCGACCTCTTCCGCGCCAACATCAGCCGGCAGACCGAGCTGGGGAAACTCGCCAAGTCCTACATGGACGCGGGCAACCTGGTGCCGGACGAGGTCACCATCGGGATGGCCAAGGACCGCATGGAGCAGCCGGACGCCGAGGGCGGATTCCTCCTCGACGGCTTCCCGCGCAACGTCTCGCAGGCCGAGGCGCTCGACGAGATGCTCCGCACCGAGTCCATGAAGCTGGACGCGGTGCTGGACCTGGAGGTCCCCGAGGACGAGGTCGTCAAGCGGATCGCCGGGCGGCGGATCTGCCGCGAGGACTCCAGCCACGTCTTCCACGTGACGTACAGCCCGCCGAAGCGTGACGGTGTCTGCGACGTCTGCGGGGGCGAGCTGTACCAGCGCGACGACGACTCCGAGGAGACCGTCCGTACGCGGCTGGAGGTCTACCACACGCAGACCGAGCCGATCATCGACTACTACAAGTCCCAGGGGCTGGTCGTCACCATCTCCGCCCTGGGCAAGGTCGACGAGGTCACCGCACGCGCCATGGAGGCACTCCAGGGCGAGTAGGCCCCCGGCCCGCTCCCCACATCGCATCGAAGCCCCCGCCGTCCCCAGGGACAGCGGGGGCTTCTTCGTGCGCGCCCGCCTGTCCCCGCCGGGACCTCTGCTGTGCGGGGGCGTATTCTGAGGGGCCCGAAATCACGAGTGCCAGGAGGCGCGAACCGGCATGGTGCAGATCAAGAGTCCCGAGCAGATCGCCAAGATGCGTGCGGCGGGGCTGGTCGTCGCTGCGATCCATGCGGCCACGCGCGAAGCGGCTGTGCCGGGGGCGTCCACCCGTGACCTCGACGAGGTCGCTCGTAAGGTCCTCGCCGAGCACGGGGCGAAGTCCAACTTCCTCGGGTACGGCGGGTTTCCGGCGACCATCTGTACGTCCGTGAACGAGGTCGTCGTGCACGGCATCCCCTCCGACGAGGTTGTGCTCAAGTCCGGGGACATCATCTCCATCGACTGCGGGGCGATCGTGGATGGGTGGCACGGAGATGCCGCTTACACCGCGTTCGTGGGGTCCGGGCACGCGCCCGAGCTGGTCGAGCTGTCCCGGGTGACCGAGGAGTCCATGTGGGCCGGGATCGCCGCGATGAGACTCGGCAACCGGCTCGTCGACGTCTCCCGGGCGATCGAGACGTACATCCGCCGGCAGCCCAGGACCGGTGGCGGGCGGTACGGGATCATCGAGGACTACGGCGGGCACGGCATCGGTACGGAGATGCACATGGACCCGCACCTCCTGAACTACGTGGACCGCAAGCGGGGCAAGGGCCCCAAGCTGGTGCCCGGGTTCTGCCTCGCGATCGAGCCGATGGTGTCCCTCGGCACCCCGAAGACGAAGGTCCTCGCCGACGACTGGACGGTCATCACGACCGACGGCACCTGGTCGTCCCACTGGGAGCACAGCGTGGCCCTCACGGAGGCGGGGCCGCTGGTCCTGACGGCTCCGGACGGCGGCAGGGCCAAGCTGGCGGAGTACGGGGTGACCGCGGCCCCCGACCCCCTCGCGTGACGGGTGATTGATTGATGCGCGGAGCCCGTGCCGACCGGCGTGAGCCGGGGAGGTAACGGCCGGGCAAGCGGCCCCCTATGCGCAGGTCAAGCAATTGATTGGGCTAGGGGACGGTCGCGCGGACAACTCTGCGGTCGCCGACGTTGTTGCTCAGGCGCTGGGCACACGCTTCCGGCGCACCAGCAGAGGAGACCAGAGTGAAGATCGACGAGGGCGTACGCCCTGACGAGGGTTCCGTGGCCGCGCGGAAGGAAGGCCGGCGGCTCCGGGGCAAGTGGGCGGGCCTGCTGACGGTGGCGCTGGCCCCGTTGGTCGTGATCGCGGCCCCCGGCTCCGCCTCGGCGGCCGACGTGGTGTGCCTGGGGAACTGGGACGGCTCCCAGGCCGACATCGCGGGCAACTGGTCGACCCCCCAGAAGACCACGTCGGTGGTCACTCAGCGGGCGAAGAACACCTGGGACGACTGGGTCTGGCGGGGCGAGACGTTCAAGTGCCCCACGAACATCGACGACTGCGAGCAGGACTGGGGGAAGTCGCACACGTCGGGCTGGGAGTTCTCGTCCGGCCTCGACATCAAGATCCCGCTCCCGTTCGTCGGGGACCTCGCCAGCCTCACCCCCCAGTACGGGCGGCACGGCTCCACCACCACGTCGTACACCTTCAAGGTGCACCTGAAGAAGGGGCAGAAGGCCCAGCCGATCCAGGTCGTGGAGCGCCGCTGGACGAAGGGCGCCTTCAAGGGCATCTACCACTCCACCGGAAAGTCGTGCCTGTCGAGCCCGTTCCGGCCGGACAGCAACGCCTACCTGTACCGCTGGGACCCCAACAAGGTGTGGGGCAGCTGGACGACCAACCTCGAAGTGGACAACTACGCGTCGTACCACGTCTACAGGTGACCTGACCGGTCCCCTGAGGCACCTCGCCGTCCGGCGGGGTGCCTCCCGGTCACCCGGCGCAGATCCTGCGGTACGGGACGCCGGGCAGATAGGTCCGCCACTGCGCCCGTGTCAGCTCGCGCTGCCGGGTCCGGGCGCAGACCGCGTCGGCTGCCCTCGACTCGTCGACGGTGTAGGTCTGGAGGGGTACGTGCGCGCTGCCCGCGTACAGCGTGGTGCTGTCCGCGCCGAAGGCGACCGTGTCGACGGAGTCGCCCGGTGTCGCCAGGAGGGCGCCGAGCTGCTGGTGGCTGGCGAGGTCCCACAGCTGGAGGCTGCCGGCCTCGCCGCCGACCGCCAGCGTGCGGCCGTCGGGGCTGACGGCGAGGGCGCTGACGGCTTCGGAGGCGTCGCTGACGAGGGTGTGGGGCTGGTCGTCCGGGAGCGCGGGGAAGACGCTGGGCAGCGTCCCTTCCCGCTGGTGCAGCCCGCCGTCCCACAGCGCGACCCGGCCCGTCTGGTCCCCGGCCGCGAAACGTGATCCGTCGGGGGCGAAGGCGAGGGCCCCGATCTCGTCCCCCCGGACCAGGTCGCGCGGGGCGGGCCTGCCGCCGGGCAGGGCGGTCGTGGAGTTGTCGCCGGCCAGGAGACGGCCGTCGGGGCTGACGGCGAGGTGGCTGCCGGCCGGGGCCGGTACGGCCGCCGTCCGGCGGTGGCGCGGGACGTCCCAGGTCTCGTCGCTCGGCTCCCCGACGACGCTCGCGCGGGTGAGGTGGAGCGTGCCGGCGTGGGGGCCGAGGGCCAGCGCGAACACCGTGCTGGCCGGAGTGCCCGTCGACAGGTCCAGCGTGGTGCGCACCCGGCCCCCGGCGACGTCCCAGAGCGTGAGACGCGGGGGAGACGTCTCCACTCCGGACGCCGAGACGCCGTACGCGAGCGTCGTGCCGTCGGGATCGAACGCCAGGAGCGGGACGGTGTCCTGCGGGGGCACCGGCCGGGAGGAGTCGCGCGCGGCGGGGAGCGGCGCGGGCGGCAGGGTGGCGCGCAGCCTTCCGTCGCGGGTGCCGCGCAGCTCGAAGCGGTAGGCGGCGCCCGTGCGCTGCGCGGTGGCGAGGGTGCGGCCGTCCGGGCTGAGCAGCACCTTGTCAACGGGCTGGTTCCGCCTGGCCGGGGTCACGGCCGTCGCGACGTCCAGGGAGTGGACCGTGCCGGCCTCCAGATAGCGCAGCACCGGGCGCCCGGGGTCCCAGGCCAGGCCGCCGTACGGGCGCTGGTTGTGCAGGGAGTGCCGGAACACCGGGGCGTCGGCGCCGGGCCGCCACACCCGGAGCTCCTCTCCGTCGGCGGTCGCCAGGAAGTTCCCGTCCTCGGTGAAGGCGACGTCCCGCACGCCGGGGTCGGAGAGTTCGGCCAGCCGCTTCCCCGACCGGGCGTCCCAGAGGTGCACGCCGTTCGCGGTCACCGCCGCGAGCCGCCCTCCGCCGCCGAACACCAGCTGCGACGCCTCCCGGTCGCAGGCGTCGCGGACGTGCTCCCAGTCGCCGTGCAGCGTGCGCCGTCCGGCGAGGTCGCGCACCTGTACCGGGGCGCCCTCGGCGGGGCAGAGCGCGATCAGGTGTCCGTCCGCGCTCGGCGCGACCGTCTCCGGGTCCAGCGCCTCGGCCGTGAGCAGCAGGGCGCCGTCCACGGCCGAGTGCAGCTGCACCCGGGTGTCGCCGATGCCGCTCACGAGGTAGGTGTGGCCGGTGAAGTCCACGCCGGACTCGCTCGGCAGCCGGTCGCCGAACCACCGTCCGGTGGCCGTGTCCCACAGCCGTGCCCCGTCGTCGCCGGAGAGCGCCAGCAGCCGTCCGTCCGGGCTCACCGCGGTCACGGTGGCGCCCGGTGGCAGCGGCCCCGAGGCGATCGCCTGATGCCGGACCACGTCCCAGGTCCGCCAGGTGTGCCCGGCGGCGCTGAGCAGGGTGCGGCCGGAGTCCGTCAGGCGGCGGAAGGGTGTGTCGCCGGGGGCCGGGTCGCTGAAGGCGTCCCCCTCCCGCTGGCCGAGCGAGCCCAGCAGCGCCCGCCGGGTCTCCGGCAGCTCGGACACGCGCCAGGCCGCGACGCCCAGCAGCTGGGCGGTGCGCGGGTCGGTCGTGCGCAGGGAGTCGGCGACGGCGGCGATCCGGCGGGCGGTGTCCTCGGTGCGGCGGCGCTCGATGTCCCGCTGCTGCGTCCAGACGGCCAGCCCGGCCATCAGCGCCACCGCGAGGACGGCCGCCAGGACGCCCACTCCGGCTCGCGCCCGGCGCGTCGCACGGACGGCGGCCCGGCCCTCGGCCTCCCGGGCGGCCAGCGCTGCGGTCAGGAACCGGCGCTCGGGCCCGGCCAGCGCGTTGTCGCGTTCGTGGTCGGGGAACAGCTCCTCCACGCGGGCCAGCCGGGTGCCCCGGTACAGGCTGCCGGGGTCGCGGTCGTGCTCCAGCCAGATGCGGGCGGCCTCGGTGAGCCGCCGGTGGTGGAGGAGCTGTTCGCGGGCCTCCTCGATCCAGCCGTGCAGCCGCGGCCACGAGGTGATCAGCGCCTCGTGGGCGAGCTGGACGGTGTCCTCGTCGGCGGTCAGCAGGCGGGCGCGGGCCAGCCGCTCCACCACGACCGGCGCGTGAGGGCAGGCCCACTCCTCCAGCTCGGCCCGGCCCAGCGGGCGCCGGGTGTCGGGGGTGCCCCGGCCGGGCTCGACCATGCGCAACAGCAGGTGCCGGGCCGCGTCCGCCTGGGGTGCGGTCAGCTGCCCGTACGCCTCCTCGGCGCTCGCCGCGATGGCGCCGTGCACGCCGCCCGCGTTCTCGTACGCGGCCAGGGTCAGCAGCCGTCCCCTGCGCCGCCTCCAGGTCTCCAGCAGGGCGTGCGAGAGCATCGGCAGCCCGCCGGGCTCGTCGAGGACGTCCGCCACGATGCGCGCCGTCAGCTCCCGCTCCACCAGGAGCCCGGCCTGCTGCGCGGGTCCGACGACCGCCTCGCGCAGCTCGTCCCGCGTCATGGGCCCGACCAGCAGCCCGGCGGAGCGCAGCGCGTCCGCGAGGGCACGGTGCTCGCCGCAGCGCGGGTAGAAGTCGGCCCGTACGGAGATGACCACCCGCAGCCGGCTGCCGGGGTCGCGGGCGCCGAGCAGCAGGTCGATGAACCGGGCGCGTTCGGCCCGGTCCCGGCACAGGGTGAAGACCTCCTCGAACTGGTCCACCACCACCCAGCTCTCCGGCTCGTCCGCGCCCGGGGCCAGCAGATGGCCGTAGGTGGCGGCCGGCCGGTCCCCGGGGGTCAGGATGCGCAGCGCGGTCGGCCGGTCCCGGCGCGCGATCTCCTGGCGCAGGCGAGGGATCAGCCCGGCCCGCAGCAGCGAGGACTTCCCGCTGCCGGAGGCGCCGAACACGGCGGCGAACCGGTGCCCGCACACCAGCTCCGCCAGCTCCTCCACCAGCCGGTCCCGGCCGAAGAACAGGTCCTGGTCGGCCGGCTCGAACCGGTCGAGTCCCCGGTACGGCGGCGGCGCGTCCTCGCCGTCCGCCACCGCCGTCTCCACGTCCTTCCAGCGGTCCGCCCACTGCCCCGGATCGCCGCCGCAGGCCCGTACGTACCCGTGGACGACGGCGAAGGACGGCAGCCGCTCGCCCGCCGCGGCCTGGGAGAGCGTGGTCGCCGAGCAGCCCGCTGTCTCGGCCATGACCCGGTACGAGGGGTTCCCGGCCGCCCGGCGCAGCGCCCGCAGGTCGTACGCGAACCGCTGGACGGGACCGGCCTCGGGATCCACGGGTTTCTCCGGACGCCCCATGAACCCACCTCCCAGGAAGTACGTATGTGTCGTATGCGCACCAATAGGCATCAGGGGTGACGCAGCCGACTAGATGCCCTTCGGGGGCGGACGGTTGCCTGCCGGACGTGTGGCGTCGGCCTTTTGGGGGAGTGGGGGGCTTAAGGATCTCCCTGGTGGGGCATCCTTGCTCGATTCGTCTTTCTGGGTGGGCTGACGTAGACTGACGCGTCGGCTTTCGTGCATTCGTGTGTCTGGATGCGATAGCGGGAGTCGATCAAGGTAGTCGATTCGAAGGGCGAAGCGTGGCCAAGAAGCAAGGTGCCATCGAGATCGAGGGCACTGTCGTCGAGTCTCTGCCGAACGCCATGTTCAAGGTCGAGCTCCAGAACGGCCACCAGGTCCTGGCACACATCAGCGGCAAGATGCGGATGCACTACATCCGTATCCTCCCTGACGACCGGGTCGTGGTGGAGCTCTCTCCGTACGACCTGACGCGTGGCCGGATCGTCTACCGGTACAAGTAGATCTTGCCCGCATCCCGCTCCGGCGGGGTGGTGGCACTGACCCGGAGAACCTCAATCCCATGAAGGTCAAGCCGAGCGTCAAGAAGATCTGCGACAAGTGCAGGGTGATCCGCCGTCACGGCCGGGTCATGATCATTTGCGAGAACCCGCGCCACAAGCAGCGCCAGGGCTGATCGCAACCCGATCCACACCCTCTGCATCCGCAGAATCTTCGCGCGACGCGAGCTGAATTTGTTCATACGCAGGACCCAGGCGGCCGAGGCCGTCTGACACCCCCGGCTCGGAGGCCGGGGACCCGGTTCGTACCTCGTACGGCGGGCTGGGAAGCGGTCCTGTGGAAGACCTCCGACGATCACCAGGAGCCATTTAATGGCACGCGTTTCCGGTGTTGACATCCCGCGCGACAAGCGCGTGGAAGTCGCCCTCACCTACGTGTTCGGCATCGGCCGGACCCTCTCGCAAGAGACGCTGGCTGCGACCGGCATCAACCCCGACACCCGCGTCCGCGACCTGAGCGAGGAGCAGCTCGTCGCGATCCGCGAGTACGTGGACGCCAACATCAAGACCGAGGGTGACCTCCGTCGCGAGATCCAGGCCGACATCCGCCGCAAGGTCGAGATCGGCTGCTACCAGGGTCTGCGCCACCGCCGTGGCCTGCCCGTCCGCGGTCAGCGCACCAGCACGAACGCCCGTACCCGCAAGGGCCCGCGTCGCGCCATCGCCGGCAAGAAGAAGCCGGGCAAGAAGTAGTCCTCAGCGGACAACGCTTCATCAGCGGTCTTCGCTGTAGGACCGACCACCTCCCCGTAGGAGTTTGTAGATGCCCCCCAAGGGTCGTCAGGGCGCTGCCAAGAAGGTGCGCCGCAAGGAAAAGAAGAATGTCGCGCACGGCCAGGCGCACATCAAGAGCACGTTCAACAACACGATCGTGTCCATCACGGACCCGAGCGGCAACGTGATCTCCTGGGCCTCCGCCGGCCACGTCGGCTTCAAGGGCTCCCGCAAGTCCACGCCGTTCGCCGCGCAGATGGCCGCCGAGTCCGCCGCGCGTCGTGCGCAGGAGCACGGCATGCGCAAGGTCGACGTGTTCGTCAAGGGCCCGGGCGCCGGTCGTGAGACCGCGATCCGTTCCCTCCAGGCCACGGGTCTTGAGGTCGGCTCCATCCAGGACGTCACGCCCACCCCGCACAACGGCTGCCGTCCGCCCAAGCGTCGCCGCGTCTGATCTCCTGATCTTCGACGCAGGCCGTTTGGTCTGAGGTTTTCGGGCGGTACGGCTCTTCGGGGCCGTATCGCCCGTACCCTTGTAGTAACAGTCGAGCGTCAAATAGCGGGCGCTCACAACTGAAGGATTCACCACATGCTGATCGCTCAGCGTCCCTCGTTGACCGAAGAGGTCGTCGACGAGTTCCGCTCCCGGTTCGTCATCGAGCCGCTGGAGCCGGGCTTCGGCTACACCCTCGGCAACTCCCTGCGCCGTACGCTCCTCTCCTCGATCCCGGGCGCCGCTGTCACGTCCATCCGGATCGACGGCGTCCTGCACGAGTTCACCACCGTGCCGGGTGTCAAGGAGGACGTCACCGACCTGATCCTCAACATCAAGCAGCTCGTCGTCTCCTCCGAGCACGACGAGCCCGTCGTGATGTACCTGCGCAAGCAGGGCCCGGGTCTGGTCACCGCCGCCGACATCGCGCCGCCGGCCGGTGTCGAGGTGCACAACCCCGACCTCGTCCTCGCCACGCTCAACGGCAAGGGCAAGCTGGAGATGGAGCTCACGGTCGAGCGTGGCCGCGGGTACGTCTCCGCCGTGCAGAACAAGCAGGTCGGTCAGGAGATCGGGCGTATCCCGGTCGACTCGATCTACTCGCCGGTTCTCAAGGTCACGTACAAGGTCGAGGCGACCCGTGTCGAGCAGCGCACCGACTTCGACAAGCTGATCGTCGACGTCGAGACGAAGCAGGCGATGCGTCCGCGTGACGCGATGGCCTCCGCCGGTAAGACGCTGGTCGAGCTGTTCGGGCTCGCCCGTGAGCTCAACATCGACGCCGAGGGCATCGACATGGGGCCGTCCCCCACGGATGCTGCTCTCGCCGCGGATCTGGCGCTGCCGATCGAGGAGCTGGAGCTCACGGTTCGGTCGTACAACTGCCTCAAGCGTGAGGGCATCCACTCTGTGGGTGAGCTGGTTGCGCGCAGCGAGGCGGACCTGCTCGACATTCGTAACTTCGGTGCGAAGTCGATCGACGAGGTCAAGGCGAAGCTGGCGGGTATGGGGCTTGCGCTGAAGGACTCGCCTCCCGGGTTCGACCCGACCGCCGCTGCTGACGCCTTTGGCGCCGACGACGATGCGGATGCCGGGTTCGTGGAGACCGAGCAGTACTAAGAGCTCGGGCCATCCGGTCCGTACTCGGGTGCGGGTGCGCTGTGCTTTCTCGCGCAGTTCCCCGCGCCCCTATATTCCGAGCTTCGCTCGGATCTCTGACAGGCGACCGTCTGCTCAGATACTGACCCCGGTACCTCGTACGGCCGGGGCAGACACCTCAGGAGAATGAAATGCCTAAGCCCACCAAGGGTGCCCGTCTCGGTGGTAGCGCTGCTCACGAGAAGCTGCTGCTGGCGAACCTTGCCAAGTCGCTCTTCGAGCACGGTCGTATCACCACCACCGAGGCGAAGGCGCGTCGGCTGCGGCCGTACGCCGAGCGGCTGGTGACCAAGGCGAAGAAGGGTGACCTTCACAACCGTCGCCAGGTGCTTCAGGTCATCACGGACAAGAGCATCGTCCACACGCTCTTCACCGAGATCGGCCCGCGGTACGAGAACCGTCCCGGTGGTTACACCCGTATCACCAAGATCGGTAACCGTCGTGGCGACAACGCGCCCATGGCTGTCATCGAGCTGGTCGAGGCGCTGACGGTCGCGCAGCAGGCCACGGGCGAGGCCGAGGCCGCCACCAAGCGTGCGGTCAAGGAAGCCGACGAGGCCAAGGCTGCCGAGGAGACCAAGGTCGAGGAGACCGAGGTCGCCGAGGAGTCGAAGGACGCGTAAGCGTTCGGCAGGCGTTGTGCGGGTCCGCTTCTTCACGGGAGCGGGCCCGTTCTCTTTTCCCCCGTTCTCTTTCCCCCGTTCTTTTTTCCTGGGAGGAACTTTCCGTGAGTGATGACGTGCGGCCGGGATTCGTCCGGGTTCGGCTCGATCTTTCCTACGACGGCACCGATTTCCACGGGTGGGCCAAGCAGGCCGGGGGGAAGCGGACCGTTCAGGGGGAGGTCGAGGACGCGCTGCGGACCGTGACGCGGTCCGGGGACGTCACGTACGACCTGACCGTCGCCGGGCGTACCGATGCCGGGGTGCACGCCCGGGGGCAGGTCGCGCACGTCGATCTGCCGGAGGAGCTGTGGGGGGAGCACCGGGAGAAGCTGCTCAAGCGGCTGGCGGGGCGGTTGCCGAAGGACGTGCGGGTGTGGGCGCTCGCCGAGGCGGCTCCCGGATTCAACGCGCGGTTCGCCGCGCTGTGGCGGCGGTACGTGTACCGGGTGGGGGATCAGGCCGGTGGGGTCGATCCGCTGCTGCGCAGTCATGTGCTGTGGCACGACTGGCCGTTGGACGTCGCCGTGATGGACGCCGCCGCCAAGTCGCTGGTGGGGGAGCACGACTTCGCCGCCTACGCGAAGAAGCGGGAGGGGGCGTCGACCGTGCGGGAGATCTTCGACTTCGGGGTGCGGCGGCGGGACGACGGGGTCGTCGAGGTCGAGGTGCGGGCCGACGCGTTCTGCCACAACCAGGTGCGGTCGATGGTGGGGGCGCTGCTGTTCGTGGGGGACGGGCACCGGGACGCGGGGTGGCCCCGGCGGGTGCTGGACGCCGGGGTGCGTGACAGTGCCGTCCATGTGGTGCGGCCGAACGGGCTGACGCTGGAGGAAGTCGCCTACCCGGCGGACGAGTTGCTCGCCGAGCGGCAGGTGCAGGCCCGCCGGGTGCGGGGGGCCGTGCACGTCGGCCGGCGGGGAGCGTCCTGAGGGGACGGGGTGCGGTTACGGTGCGGTGGCCGCCTCCGCCGCCTGGGTCTCGCCGCGCCGGTTGATCTGCTGGAACGTGAACTCCGCGAGGGTGTCGCCCGCCGAGAAGACGGCCGTGTCGGTCTTCGTGACGTTCTTGCCGTTCGTGAAGCCCGAGACGGTGAAGTAGGCGTAGCGGCCGTAGGAGTTGGTCGTCGAGCGGCAGATCGCGCCGTTGCAGAAGGCGCCGATGCCGTTGCCGGTCAGCGGCTTCACGAAGCTCTTGTCGTCCGCGTCCTTCTTCGCCTTCAGCGCCTGCGCCTCGGTGTCGAAGACGGCCACGCCGACCGTCGTCGCTATGCCGTCCTTCACGTACGTGACGCGCATCAGGCGGGTGCAGCCGTTGTCCTTCAGGACCTTCGGGAGCGAGCCCTGGGAGCCGCTGTCGCAGGCGGGGCTGTCGGCGGACGGGCCCTTGCGGTACGTGCCGCCGGCGAGCGTGACCTGGGTGCCGGGGAAGAGGAGGTGCGGGCCGTTGGGCGCCGTGTCCTTCGCCTTGTCCGAGATGAACTCCTTCGGGTTCAGCGGCGGCGGGGCCGTCGTCGGCGCGAAGGAGGGGGCCGAGGAGGCGCTCGGCAGGTCGCCGGCCGCGGGCAGGGACGACGTCGGCTTGTTCGCCGTACCGCTGCCGTTCGCCGAGACCACGGCCATCGCCACCGCCGTACCGATCGCGACGGTCGCCGCGGCGCCGCCGCCGATCAGGAGGATCCGCTTGCGCTTGTTGCGCTTCTCCGACGACTCCGCGAGGGCGGCCCAGTCGGGGCCCGCCGGGGCGCCCGTGCTTTCGGGGGTCCACGGCTGCTGGGAGTTCGGTTTCCACGGATCCCACTGGGACTGAGGTCCCCCCTGCCCATAGCTCATGCGCCGCATCCTAGACGGGGCGACACACCGGTGGGGCGGCCTCGGGACGCTTTGAAACCCGCTCGCCCGCAGATGTCGTGTTTGGGTGTGAGGGAGGGCTCGTTTTGACCCGTCCGTGGGGCGGCGGGTATTCTGCCTAGTCGTTGTGTATCGGCTTCCTCGTTCTCGTACGAGAGGTCCTTACCTAGGTTCCCTGGAGCAGTTACCAGTGGGCGGCATACGGGCGGTGTCCCGGCACATTTGTCGTCCCCAGCTGCACGATCGCTTCAGTGATGCCATGTGTCAGCACCCATCCCTGAAGAAGAAGGCTGCTAAGTGCGTACGTACAGCCCCAAGCCCGGCGATGTGACTCGCCAGTGGCACGTCATCGACGCTCAGGACGTTGTCCTGGGCCGTCTCGCCAGCACCGCCGCGTCCATCCTGCGCGGCAAGCACAAGGCGATCTACGCGCCCCACGTCGACACCGGTGACTTCGTCATCATCATCAACGCCGACAAGGTGCACCTCTCCGGCAACAAGCGGACCCAGAAGATGGCGTACCGCCACAGCGGCTACCCGGGCGGTCTGCGCTCCGTCCGCTACGACGAGCTGCTGGACAAGAACCCGGAGAAGGCCATCGAGAAGGCCGTCAAGGGCATGCTCCCCAAGAACACGCTGGGCCGTCAGATGCTCTCGAAGCTGAAGGTCTACAAGGGTGACCAGCACCCGCACGGCGCGCAGCAGCCGCAGCCGTTCGAGATCACCCAGGTCGCGCAGTAATCCCGGCCACCTGACCCTTCACGCCAAGAGAATCTGAGGAAACACCGTGGCTGAGACCACCGCCGAGCAGCCGCTCGACAACGACGTCGACATCGAGAACGTCGACATCGAGAGCTACACCACCGAGTCCGAGGCCGTCCTGGAGGGCGACTACACCTCCGAGTCCCTCGCGGGCCGCTTCGGTGACCCCCAGCCGGCCGCCGGCCTGGGCCGCCGCAAGAACGCCATCGCCCGTGTCCGGATCGTCCCGGGTACCGGCAAGTGGAAGATCAACGGCCGCACCCTTGAGGACTACTTCCCCAACAAGGTGCACCAGCAGGAAGTCAACGAGCCCTTCAAGGTCCTTGAGCTCGAAGGCCGTTACGACGTCATCGCCCGTATCGCCGGTGGCGGTGTCTCCGGTCAGGCCGGTGCGCTGCGTCTCGGTGTCGCCCGTGCGCTGAACGAGGCCGACGTCGACAACAACCGCGGTGCGCTGAAGAAGGCGGGCTTCCTCCGCCGCGACGACCGTGCCGTCGAGCGCAAGAAGGCCGGTCTCAAGAAGGCCCGCAAGGCTCCGCAGTACAGCAAGCGCTAAAGCTCCGCTGGGGGCGCCGGGTTCGTCTGCCGGTCTGTTGTGGCTGGTCGCGCCCGCGCGGCGGAAGCCGCAGATCGAATACAGCCCCGCGCCCCTGGAGGGTGGCAGCTTCGCTGCCTACCCATCGCGCTTGTCCGAATGCCCCGGCGGCACGCCCGTGCTGTCGGGGCATTCGTTTATTGCTGCCTTGGGCGTATAACGGCACAAGACGCTCATAGGCTCATGTGATCGGATGATCTCCGTAAGTGACGCTTCCTCAGGAGGACAAGTGGGACGACTCTTCGGCACCGACGGCGTGCGTGGGGTGGCCAACGCGGATCTGACGGCCGAGATGGCGCTCGGTCTGTCGGTCGCGGCTGCTCATGTGCTTGCCGAGGCGGGTACGTTCGAGGGGCATCGGCCCACCGCCGTCGTCGGGCGGGATCCGCGGGCGTCCGGGGAGTTCCTTGAGGCGGCCGTCGTCGCGGGGCTCGCTAGTGCCGGGGTCGACGTGCTGAAGGTCGGCGTGCTGCCCACGCCCGCTGTGGCGTATCTCACCGGTGTGCTCGGTGCCGACCTCGGGGTCATGCTCTCCGCCAGCCACAACGCGATGCCCGACAACGGGGTCAAGTTCTTCGCGCGCGGGGGGCACAAGCTCGCCGATGAGCTGGAGGACCGGATCGAGGCCGTCTACGAGGCCCACCGGCACGGTGAGCCCTGGGAGCGGCCCACCGGGGACGGGGTCGGGCGGGTCCGCTCCTACGACGAGGGGTTCGACCGGTACGTCGCCCATCTCATCGGCGTCCTGCCCAACCGGCTCGACGGGCTGAAGATCGTCCTCGACGAGGCGCACGGTGCTGCCGCTCGGGTGTCGCCCGAGGCGTTCTCCCGCGCGGGTGCCGAGGTCGTCACGATCGGGGCCGAGCCCGACGGGCTCAACATCAACGACGGGTACGGGTCCACCCACCTCTCCAAGATCAAGGCGGCCGTGCTCGCCCACGGGGCCGACTTCGGGATCGCGCACGACGGGGACGCGGACCGGTGCCTTGCCGTCGATCACACGGGGGACGAGGTCGACGGGGATCAGATTCTCGCCGTGCTCGCGCTGGACATGCGGGAGCGGGGGGTGCTGCGGGCCGACACCGTTGTCGCCACCGTCATGTCCAACCTCGGGTTCAAGCTCGCGCTGGAGCGGGAGGGGCTGTCCCTCGTCCAGACCGCCGTCGGGGACCGGTATGTGCTGGAGTCCATGAAGGAGCACGGGTACGCGCTCGGGGGTGAGCAGTCCGGGCACGTCATCATCCTCGACCACGCGACGACCGGTGACGGGACGCTCACGGGGCTCATGCTGGCGGCTCGCGTCGTCTCCAGCGGCAAGTCCCTCCGCGAACTCGCGGGCGTCATGCAGCGTCTGCCGCAGGTCCTGATCAACGTCCCCGACGTCGACCGGTCCCGTGTGTCGACTTCGGCGGAACTTGCTGCGGCCGTCATCGAGGCGGAACGCGAACTGGGTGCCACGGGGAGGGTCCTCCTCCGCCCCTCCGGCACCGAGCCGCTGGTCCGCGTCATGGTCGAGGCGGCGGACCAAGGCCAGGCCCAGTCGGTGGCCTCCCGCTTGGCGGACGCGGTGAAGTCAGCGCTGGGGTAAGTGCCGGGTTCGGGAGGGGTGGGGATGGGGGGTGGCGGGGTGCGGGCGCGTCGTGGTTTGTCGCGCAGTTCCCCGCGCCCCTAAAAAAACTGGGCACAGGCCGGTGGTTGGGTGCGGGTGAGTTGTGGGTGGTTGCGCCCGCAGTCAGCTGTTCTTCCGTGCTACCCCTTGTCTTCTCCACAGCCACTTCTGTGCCAGCAGTGTTGCTACTCCTGCCAGGACGATGCCCAGGAGGTTCAGGAGGAGTTGGAGGGTGGAGCCCCAGGTTTGGCTGGGGTCGTTGTAGGTGAGGGCTACTGCTGCGTTGGCTGCGGCGGGGACGGTGGTGACCGAGATGGCTACGCCTACCAGGGCGCCGGATTTTGCTGAGGTTAGGGAGAGGGTGCCTGCTGCTCCTGCTAGGAGGGCTACTACGAAGCTGAAGGCGTCGGGGGCGTAGACGAAGGCTGTGTTGGGGCGGTCGCCCTCTAGGTCGGATTCGTGGAATTGGTTTGCGGCGTTCATCAGCCAGCTGAAGGCGACCGTGAGGAGCATGGCTACGGCGAAGCCGACGAGGAGGGCGGTCAGGGCGCGGAGGGCTAGGCGGGGGGCCTTGCGGACGATCGAGGTGGAGAGGGCGGCCAGGGGGCCGAATTCTGGGCCTACTGCCATGGCGCCGACGATGAGGATCGCGTTGTCCAGGACGACTCCGCACGCCGCGATCATTGTTGCGAGCGTGAGGAAGGCGATGTAGGTCCAGGAGAGGGTCGACTCCTCGTGGGTCGCGTCGGTGAGGTGCTCCCACAGGACCGCGTCCGCGCCCTCGCCCGGCGCCTCCGCTTCCGCCTTGTCCGCGCGGAGGGAGAGGGAGAGGTCGATGTTCTCGACGGCGATGGATCCCGTGCGGTCGAGGCCGAGGTCCTGGAGGGCCGTGAGGAGCCCGTCGCCGGCCTCGCGGGCGACGTCGCACAGGACGACGTCGCCGAAGGGGTTGCGGGCGGCGCCGGGGAGGACGACGAGGTGGGTGGCGCCCACCGTCTTCTCGATGAGGCGGAGCGCGTCGTCCGTGGTGTCCGGCGGGGTGATGAGGCGCAGGTGCAGCATCGGCGGCCTTCAGAGTTTGCGCAGGTGCAGGCGCTGGACCTTGTGGTCGGGGCCTTTGCGGATGATCAGGGTCGCACGGCCACGGGTGGGGGCGATGTTCTCCAGGAGGTTCGGCTTGTTGATGGTGCGCCAGAGGGTGCGGGCGTAGTCGAGGGCCTCGGGCTCGGAGACCTGCGTGTACTTGCGGAAGTACGAGTCGGGGTCCTGGAAGGCCGTCGCCCGGAGTTTGCGGAACCGGTTGAGGTACCAGCGCTCGATGTCGTCGGCGGCGGCGTCGACGTACACGCTGAAGTCGAAGTAGTCCGCGAGCCCGACGCGTGTCCGGCCGTCCGTGCCGGGGAGGGCCGGCTGGAGGACGTTGAGGCCCTCGACGATGAGGATGTCGGGGCGGCGGACGGTCAGTTTCTCGCCGGGGACGATGTCGTAGATGAGGTGGGAGTAGACGGGGGCCGTCACCTCGTCCTTGCCCGCCTTGATGTCGGCGACGAAGCGGGTGAGGGCCCGGCGGTCGTACGACTCGGGGAAGCCCTTGCGGGACATCAGGCCCCGGGCCTCCAATTCGCGGGTGGGCAGGAGGAAGCCGTCCGTGGTGACCAGCTCGACGCGGGGGTGTTCCGGCCAGCGGGACAGGAGCGCCTGGAGGAGACGGGCCACCGTGGACTTTCCTACGGCGACCGAACCGGCGACGCCTATCACGAACGGCGTACCCGCCTGGGAACCCCGTTCGCCCAGGAACGTGTTGAGGGCGCCGCGCAGGCCGTCCGTGGCGCCGACGTACAGGTTGAGCAGGCGGGAGAGCGGGAGGTAGATGTCCCGCACCTCGTCCAGGTCGATGACGTCGCCGAGGCCGCGCAGCTTCTCGACCTCCTCCGCCGTCAGCGACAGGGGGGTTTTGTTCCGCAGCGCGCTCCACTCGGAGCGGGTGAGGTCGACGTAGGGAGTCGCCTCCGGCCTGTGCCGGTGGGCGCTCCGGGGGATCGAGGAGACCGGAGAGATCACATTCCATTGTTAACGGAGTTTGAACGGGGCGGGAGGTGGGGTCCGTCACGCCGGGGGCTCGGGCGCGTACAACCGTTCCTGTGTGTCGGCTGTCCAACGGGGCACTTCGGGCTGCATGGGAGATGAGGGGGCGCGGTATGCGTGGCGGGTCGGGAGTGGTGAGAGGGCTCGTGGTGGGGG
>NZ_LIRL01000769.1:3705-4021 GCF_001419795.1 Streptomyces niveiscabiei | reverse complement strand
TGCCCTGCCCTGCCCTGCCCTCAAAGGCTCACGCCCACCATCACCGGCTCGTTCACCAGCGTCACCCCGAACGCCCCCTCCACGCCGGTGACGATCTCGCGGGCCAGCGTGAGGAGGCCCTCCGTGGTCGCCGTGCCCCGGTTCGTGAGGGCGAGGGTGTGCTTCGTGGACAGGCGGGCGGGGCCGGTGCCGTACCCCTTCGTGAAGCCGGCGCGGTCGATGAGCCACGCGGCGGACGTCTTGGTGTACCCCTCCCCCGCCGGGTAGGCGGGCGGTTCGGTGCCCTCGCCGAGCCGCTCCTGCACACGCGCGCGGA
>NZ_LIRL01000769.1:0-3680 GCF_001419795.1 Streptomyces niveiscabiei | reverse complement strand
TCAGCACCGTCTCGCGCGCGGCGCCGAGTGCGACCCGCTCCCCCACCTCGACGCCGAGCGCCCGCGCGGTCTCCGCGTACTTGACGGGCGCCGACATTCCGCCCGCGTCCTCCAGGGCGAACCGCACGCGCAGGACGACGTACCGCTCGGGGTCCGCCTTGAAACGGCTGTGGCGGTACGAGAAGGCGCATTCGGCGGCGGAGAGCGTGACCGTCTCGCCCGCGCGCCGGTCGTAGGCGACGACCTCGGTGATCGTCGAGGAGACCTCCTGGCCGTACGCGCCGACGTTCTGGATCGGCGTCGCGCCCGCAGACCCGGGGATCCCGGCGAGGCACTCGATCCCGGCGAGCCCGGCGTCCACCGCGCGCGCGACGGCGTCGGTCCACACCTCGCCCGCGGCCAGCTCCAGCGTCGTACCGCTCAGTTCGGTCCCGCGGGTGGCGATGCGCAGGGCCGTGCCGTCGAAGCCCTTGTCCCCGACGACGAGGTTGGAGCCGCCGCCGACGATCAGCAGGGGTGTCCCGGCCGCGTCGGCCTCGCGCACGGCCTCGATCACCTCGGCGTCGGTGGTGGCGGTCACCAGGCGGGAGGCGGGGCCGCCGAGCCGGAACGTGGTCAGCGGGGCGAGCGGAGCGTCGTGAAGTTCGAGCACGCGGCCAAGCCTACGAGACGGCACTGACAACGCCGGTCGCCCGCCGGGCACGGGTAAGGGGCGCCTCGCCATGGAGAACGCCCCTTACATCGACGTACGCGTGCGCGCCTGTCGTACGGAAAGCCTCAGGCCAGGCGGACGACCGCGCGGGACATGCCGAGGACCTTCTGGCCGGCGCTGGTGACGGTGAGGTCGACGCGGACCGTGTTGTCGTCGAGCTTGGCGGCGACCTTGGCGGTGACCTCGATGAGGGCGCCCTCGTCGTCGTTGGGGACGACAACAGGCTTGGTGAAGCGGACGCCGTAGTCGACGACCGCGCCAGGGTCACCGGTCCAGTCGGTGACGACGCGGACGGCCTCGGCCATGGTGAACATGCCGTGCGCGATGACGTCCGGGAGGCCCACCTCCTTGGCGAACTTCTCGTTCCAGTGGATCGGGTTGAAGTCGCCGGAGGCGCCCGCGTAGCGCACGAGCGTGGCGCGGGTCACGGGGAAGGTGCGGGCGGGCAGTTCGGTGCCGACCTCGACGTCGTCGTAAGAAATCTTCGCCGTCATGGGATTCCTCACGCCTCCTCGGTGACCGCGCGGGCCACGAGCTTGGTCCAGGCGGTCACGACGTGCTCGCCGGCCTCGTCGTGGACCTCGCCGCGGATGTCCAGGATGTCGTTGCCGGCCATCGACTTGATCGCCTCGATGGTCGTGGTGACGCTCAGCCGGTCGCCCGCGCGCACGGGCCGGACGTACGTGAACTTCTGGTCGCCGTGCACGACGCGGCTGTAGTCGAGGCCCAGCTGAGGGTCCTCGACGACCTGTCCGGCGGCCTTGAAGGTGATGGAGAACACGAACGTCGGCGGAGCGATCACGTCCGGGTGGCCGAGGGCCTTGGCCGCCTCGGGGTCCGTGTACGCGGGGTGGTCGTCGCCGACCGCCACCGCGAACTCGCGGATCTTCTCCCGGCCCACCTCGTAGGGCTCGGTGGGCGGGTAGCTCCGCCCCACGAAGGACTGGTCGAGCGCCATGGGCCCGGCACCTCTCTGGTTGCTCTACTGACCGGTACTGCCTGTTCAACGACGTGAGGCCGCCCCCGATCTCTCGGGGACGGCCTCACGTACGAGCCTGATTTATCGCGTTTCGCGGTGCGCGGTGTGCGCGTTGCAACGCGGGCAGTGCTTCTTCATCTCCAGTCGGTCCGGGTTGTTACGCCGGTTCTTCTTGGTGATGTAGTTCCGCTCCTTGCACTCCACGCAGGCCAGCGTGATCTTCGGGCGGACGTCGGTGGCAGCCACGTGAGTGCTCCTTGACGAACGGATAGAAAGGATTAACGCATGAAAGAGTAGCCGACTGAAGGACCGACCCCACAATCGGCTACTGTTCGTAGCGGTGACCGGACTTGAACCGGTGACACAGCGATTATGAGCCGCTTGCTCTACCGACTGAGCTACACCGCTGTGATGAGATCCGTTCCCGCCCCGCGACCGGAAGTCTTGCGGCGGGAACCTCTCTCACCAGAGCCCCAATACGGAATCGAACCGTAGACCTTCTCCTTACCATGGAGACGCTCTACCGACTGAGCTATTGGGGCGAGCGAGGAAGACATTACACGCTCCCCGGGCGTTCACCCAAATCCGTTGTCCAGCCCTGTGCGGGCCCGGTTTCCGGCCTGCCACAAGGGTCCCGGGGGCCTCCCCCGCGCGGCGGACCACACCGGTACGACTATTTCGTCCCTCCCTGACAGCACCGGACGACCGCCCTAGGCTCGACTCACTCTGTGTGATCGCCCTCTGCGATCTCTGCGACCCATGTGCCGTTCTATGACCTCGGAGCCCCTGGAGCGCGATGCCCGACAGCCAGCCTCAGCCGTCCCCGCCGCCGTCCTCCGGCGGGTCCTCCGGCGGCCGGCAGGACCCGTCGGCCCTCCTGCTGTGCGGCGCCAGGCTCACCGACGGCAGGACCGTGGACGTACGGCTGGGCGGCGGCCGGATCGAGGCCGTCGGTACGGCGGGCAGCCTGACCGGCCCTCCCGCGCGCGGGGGCCGCGTCGACCTCTCCGGCTACCTCCTGCTCCCCGCCCCCGCCGAACCGCACGCGCACGCGGACACCGCGCTGTCCGCCGACACGGGCGGGCCGGTGTCGTACGCCCCCGAGGACGTCCAGCGGCGCGCCACCGAGGCGGCCCTCCTCCAGCTCGGCCACGGAGCGACCGCCCTGCGCGCGCACGTGCGCGTGGGCGACGTCCAGGGGCTCGGCGCGCTCGGCGCCGTCCTCCAGGCGCGCCGTTCGCTGCGCGGGCTCGCGGAGCTGACGGCCGTGGCGGTGCCCCGGCTGCTGACCGGGGTGGCGGGCGCGGACGGGCTCGCGATGCTGCGGGACGCGCTGAAGATGGGCGCGGGCGTGGTGGGCGGCTGCCCCGACCTCGACCCCGACCCGACGGGGTACGTCCAGACCGTCCTGGAGGTCGCCGCCGAGCACGGCTGCCCCGTCGACCTGCACACCGACGCCGCCGACCCCGGGCGCCTCGCGCGCATCGCCGCGCAGTGCGGGGGCCTGCGGCCCGGCGTCACGCTCGGCCCCTGCGGGGCGCTGCCCGCCGAGCACGCCTCCCGTACGGCCGACCAGCTCGCCGCCGCGGGCGTCACCGTCGTCTGCCTCCCCCAGGGCTCCTGCGGGGCCGTGGAGGGCCGTGGGACGGCCCCTGTGCGGCTCCTGCGGGCGGCGGGAGTGCGGGTCGCCGCCGGGAGCGGGGCACTGCGGGACGTGTCCAACCCCGTGGGGCGCGGTGACCCGCTGGAGGCCGCGTATCTGCTGGCCTCGCGCGAGGGGTTGCGGCCCGAGGACGCGTACGACGCCGTCAGCGCGTCCGCGCGCGCGGTGCTCGGGTTGCCGGAGGTGCGGGTGGAGGCGGGGTTCCCGGCCGAGTTGCTGGCGGTGCGGGGGGAGCGGCTCGCGGGGGCGTTGTCGCTCGCCTACAGCCGGATCGTGATTCATCGGGGGCGGGTGGTGGCTCGGACCAGTGCGGTGCGGGAGTACTG
>NZ_LIRL01000768.1 GCF_001419795.1 Streptomyces niveiscabiei | reverse complement strand
CTTCGACCCTGGTGACCTCCAACTCCTGGAGGTCACCAGGGTCGAAGTGAACGGAAAGAAGGCGAAGTTCACGCGGGAGGGCGACGAGATCAAGGTGACGCCGCGTCAGTTCCTGAGGAAGGGGCGGACGTTCAAGGTGAGCGTGACGTACGGCGGCGTACCGGAACCCCTGGGCGGCCCCATCGTCTTCGGCTCGAACTACGGCTGGATGAAGACCCCCGACGGAGTCTTCGTGGCCTGCGAACCGAACGCCGCGTCGACCTGGTTCCCGTCCAGCGACCACCCCTCGGACAAGGCGACGTACGACATCCGCATCCGGACTCCCAAGGGCCTCACGGCGGTGTCGAACGGCCGCCTGGTCTCGACGTTCGACAAGGGCGAGTCCACGTACACGCACTGGCGCGAATCGAAGCCGATGGCGACGTATTTGGCGACGGCGACGATAGGAAAGTTCGACGTAAGGACAGGCACCACCCCCGCCGGCACCCCCATCTACGTGGCGATAGACCCGGTGCTGGCGAACAGCAACAGCGTCGACGTGTACGGAGTGACCGCGGAGGCCACCGACTACTGGTCCGAGGTCTTCGGCCCGTACCCCTTCGAGGAGACCGGCGCGATCGTCGACGACATGCCGGAGGCGGGCTTCTCGCTGGAGATCCAGAGCAAGCCGGTCTACTCGGCCGTCCGCAGCGAATCGACGATCGTCCACGAACTGGCCCACCAGTGGTTCGGCGACTCGGTCAGCGTCGCGCACTGGAAGGACATCTGGCTGAACGAGGGCTTCGCGACGTACAGCCAGTGGCTGTGGGACGAGCACAAGGGCACCCGCACGGCGCACGACGCGTTCCTCGCGGGCTACAACTCCCGCCCGGGGACGAGCGCGTTCTGGCAGGTCACCGTGGGAGACCCGCAGCGGGACACGATGTTCGCCTCGGCCGTCTACCAGCGGGGCGCGATGACCCTCCAGGTCCTGCGCGAACGCATCGGCGACGCGGCCTTCTTCAAGCTCCTCCCGGCCTGGACGAAGCAGCACCGCTACGGCAACGCGAACACCGCCCAGTTCATCGCGCTCGCGGAGAAGATCTCGGGGCGGCAGCTGGACGACCTCTTCCAGACCTGGCTCTTCACGACAGGGAAACCGACCCTGTAGCCCCTCCACTCCTTGCATAGCAAGGAAGACACCCCGCGATAAGCAAGAATGTGCGGGTGCTCCAGCAAATCTTCAGCCCCTCCGTCCAGCACACCCTGGACCTCGCCGGCATCTTCGTCTTCGCCCTCTCGGGCGCCCTGCTGGCGGTCCGCAAGAACTTCGACGTCTTCGGCATCGCCGTCCTCGCCGAGGTGACCGCGCTGGGCGGGGGCCTGTTCCGCGACCTGGTGATCGGCGCGGTCCCCCCGGCGGCCTTCACGGACCTGGGCTACTTCCTGACCCCGCTGATCGCCGCCCTGATCGTCGTCTTCCTCCACCCGGAGGTGGAGCGCATCCAGAACGCGGTGAACGTCTTCGACGCGGCGGGCCTCGGCCTGTTCTGCGTGGCGGGCACGACGAAGGCGTACGACCACGGCCTGGGCCTGACCGCCTCGGCGACCCTCGGCCTGGCGACCGGCGTGGGCGGCGGTGTCCTGCGGGACGTCCTGGCGAACGAGGTCCCGTCCCTCCTGCGCTGGGACCGCGACCTCTACGCGGTCCCGGCGATGGTGGGCGCGACGATGGTGGTGGTCTGCATCCACTACGAGGCGCTCACCCCGCTGACCAGCGGCCTCGCGGCCATGACCGCGTTCGTGCTGCGCCTGCTCGCGATGCACTACCACTGGCGGGCACCGCGAGCCTGGAACCGCCGCTCTACTGTTCGAGAGGAGTAGTACCCCGGGTACCGGCGGCCCCCGTACCCGTCCCCGTGGCACCGGCGCTGCCGGATGCCTCCGTACTACCCGTAGTACCTCCGGCGTCGTCACCCTTCACGTTCGTCAGGCCCATCTGGACCGTCAGCCACTGGAACGCCGGGACCACCTGCGGCTTCCACAGCTTCATGTTGTGGCCGCCGACCTTCTTCGGGATGTAGACGACGTGGACGACCGTCGGCGCCTTGGCCTCCTTCTTGAGGGCGAGGCCCGCCTCGTAGCCGTCGCCGGGCTGGCCGGACTGGTAGAGGGAGACCGCCGGGGGAGGGGTCGCCTTCTGGAGCATGAAGTAGGGGTTGGTGTCGTGGCGCAGGGTCGGGTCCTGGGCGGTGAGGGAGGAGCGCTCGCCCATCGGGTCGTTGTACCCCGAGAGGCTGACGGCGGCGCGGTAGCGGTCGGGGTGGGCGATGGCCAGCTTGGTCGCGCAGTGCGCGCCCGCCGAGTACCCGGCGACGGCCCAGCCCTTGGGCGCGGGCAGGGCGCGGAAGTTGTCGGTGACCATCTTCGGTACGTCGACGCTGAGCCAGGTGTCCGCGTTGACGGTGCCCGGCACGTTCGCGCACCCGGTGTCGACGCCCGCAAGGAGCGTCGTACGCGGCGCGACCAGGATGAACGGCGCGATCTTGCCCTGCCGCATCAGGGAGGCGAGCTGCTCGTGCGCGTGCAGGGAGCCGAACCAGGCCTTCGCGGAGCCGGGGTAGCCGGGCAGCAGCTCGACGACGGGGAAGTGGATGTTCTTGAGGGACGGGTCGTTGTACTGCGGCGGCAGCCAGACGTAGACCTCGGCGGTGACGCCGGAGACCTGCCCCTTCAGCTCGGTCTGCATGACCCCGCCGGCCGCGCGCATCCCCGGCCCCTCGGCGTCGGTGAACTTCTGCTTGACCTTCGGGAGCTTCTTCACCGATATCCCGCCGGTGCCGCTCGCGCCGAGGTCCCGGGCCTGGTTGACGTGCGAACCCGTACCGAGCAGGTCGGCCCAGTTGTCGTACAGGTTGTTCGAGTTGTTCACCAGGGTGAAGACCAGCGCGACGGCGGTGCCCTGCGCGAACAGCAGCATCAGGAAACGCACCCCGCCCCGCAGGACGCGCGGCCCGCGCAGCCGCGTCCACAGGAACAGCGGGAGCACGATGGCGACGACCGCCAGCGCGATCAGCGTGTAGAGGAACGGGGTCCCGGTAAGGCTCATGTCCCTACAGAGGGAAAACACGGGCCCCGGGTTTACGGACGTGTGCGGACACTTACCGAGAAATTGCCGGAGCCTCACCGAGGCACGCCGTGGATCTTGCGGGAGCGGGGGGCTACCGGCCAGTAAAGCTACTGCTTAGTAATGGGCTGTTGTAGTGTTCACCCATGCCAGAGACAGCCGCCCTCGCCACCGTCGGAGACAGCGAGTTCGACCGCGCGACGACGCTCACCCCCCGCGACCCCGGTGTGTACGACATCGACCTCCCGGCGGGCTGGACCATCTTCGGCGCCCTCAACGGCGGCTACCTCCTGGCCGTCCTCGGCCGGGCCCTCGGCGACACGCTCCCGCACCCCCACCCCTTCACCATCTCGGCCCACTACCTGAGCGCCTCCCGCCCCGGCCCGGCGACCGTCCGCACGGAAACGGTCCGCACCGGCCGCACCCTCTCCACCGGCCAGGCGTCCCTGTTCCAGTACGACGAGACAGGCGCCGAAGTCGAACGCATCCGCGTCCTGGCTTCCTACGGCGACCTGACGGCCCTCCCCGACGACGTCCGCACATCGGCGAAACCCCCGGCGTTCCCGCCCCTGGCCCACTGCGTGGGCCCGGACGACGCACCCGGCTCCGCCGACCAACAGCCCATAGCGGAACGGATGATGCTCAAGCTCGACCCCGCGACGGTCGGCTGGGCCCTCGGTCAGCCCTCCGGAAAGGGCGAGTCCCGGGCCTGGTTCGGCCTCGCCGACGGCCGCGACGCCGACCCCCTCTCCCTCCTCCTCGCCGTCGACGCCCTCCCCCCGACCGCCTTCGACCTCGGCCTCAAGGGCTGGGTCCCGACGGTCGAACTCACCGCCCACATCAGGGCGTTGCCCGCCCCGGGCCCGGTCCGCGTCGCCATCACCACCCGCAACCTCGCGGGCGGCTTCCTGGAGGAGGACGCGGAGATCTGGGACAGCGAGGACCGCCTGGTCGCCCAGTCCCGCCAACTCGCCCGCGTCAAGCTGCCGTAACCGACTCCCGCCCGGTCCAGGCAGCCAACTTCCCATACGCATCGGCCCCTTCAGGCGCCGCGACAGCGGACCCGAACGGAATCCCGGCGGGCCGCTGAGGCCCGGGCAGGTTCCGCAGAGCGACGTCCAGAGCGAACTCCCCGACCTCGCCGGAGAGTTCGACAGGCCACCCGAGGGCCTCGCTCAAATCCCAGGTATGCGTGGCCAGTTCCATCACATAGCCCGAGATCGCGGCGGCCCCCGGCACCTCCCCCCACGGCACCCGGACGGTCTTCGCGAGCGACGCGTCGTCCTCCCACGCCTTCACACCCCGAACGCGCGCCTCCTCGAACACCACCCCCCACTC
>NZ_LIRL01000767.1 GCF_001419795.1 Streptomyces niveiscabiei | reverse complement strand
TGGCGGGGTGACGGAGGGCTGGGCCGAAGGAGGGAGGTGGGGATGGCCGAACGGCGGTGTACCTATTGGCCGGAATGTGAAGAGGAAGGGTGCGAGGAGAGGGGGGTCTGGGCGTCGGGCACTTGGCGGGTAGGGGACAATGGAGGCTCTGTCAGGGCGGGTTGCATGAGGGGACGCATGTCGGAGGCGGAGCGGGCGGGGACATCCCGTCAGGACAAGAGCGCACGTCTCCTCGCCGGGCGGTACCGGCTGGGAGGCGTACTCGGCCGCGGCGGCATGGGGACGGTGTGGCGCGCGGAGGACGAGACGCTCGGGCGGACCGTCGCCGTCAAGGAGCTGAGGTTCCCGTCGAGCATCGACGACGAGGAGAAGCGCCGGCTCATCACGCGCACGCTGCGCGAGGCCAAGGCGATCGCGAAGATCCGCAACAACAGCGCGGTGACCGTCTTCGACGTGGTCGACGAGGACGACCGGCCGTGGATCGTCATGGAGCTGGTCGAGGGGCGCTCGCTCGCGGAGGTCATCCGTGAGGACGGCCTCCTCAAGCCCCGGCGCGCGGCCGAGGTCGGGCTCGCGATCCTCGACGTACTGCGGGCGGCGCACCGCGCGGGCATCCTGCACCGGGACGTGAAGCCGTCGAACGTGCTGATCGCCGAGGACGGCCGGGTCGTGCTCACCGACTTCGGCATCGCGCAGGTCGAGGGCGACCCGTCGATCACCTCGACGGGGATGCTCGTCGGCGCCCCCTCGTACATCGCCCCCGAGCGCGCGCGGGGCCACAAGCCGGGCCCCGCTGCGGACCTCTGGTCGCTGGGCGGCCTGCTGTACGCGGCGGTCGAGGGCGCCCCGCCGTACGACAAGGGCTCCGCGATCGCGACGCTCACGGCGGTGATGACCGAGCCGCTGGAGGAGCCGAAGAACGCGGGCCCCCTCCGGGACGTCATCTACGGGCTGCTCACCAAGGACCCCGTGCGGCGCCTCGACGACGCGGGCGCGCGCAGGCTGCTGGAGAAGGTCGTCTACGCGCCCGAGGCCGAGGAGCCGCCGCCGCTGGACGTGACGCAGGCCGTGCCGATGGTGGCGCCCCCGGAGCAGGCCACGAAGCAGGCGGAGAAGCCGCGCAAGGCCGCCGTCACGGCCGGGGCCCCCGCGGCCGGGCGCACCACCGGGCCGGCGGCGGTCAGCGGTCCCGCACCGGCGAAC
This sequence comes from Streptomyces niveiscabiei, assembly GCF_001419795.1. GTDB lineage: Bacteria > Actinomycetota > Actinomycetes > Streptomycetales > Streptomycetaceae > Streptomyces > Streptomyces niveiscabiei. The sequence continues at coordinate 2,327 of NZ_LIRL01000767.1, read as the reverse complement.
GCCCCCGCGGCCGGGCGCAGTTCGGGCTGGCCCGTCATGACACCGCCGGACCTGCCCGCGCGGCCGGTGCAGCGGGCGCCGCTGACGGACGTGGTGCCGAAGCGGACGCTGGTGATCATCGCGGTGGTCGTGGTGCTCGCCGTGATCGGCACGGTCCTCGCGGTCAGCCTCAGCGGGGACGGCGGCGCCGACGACTCGGGCGCGGAGGGCGGCAAGCGGACTGTCGCGAGCGAGGGCGTCGGCACCAAGGAGGACGAGTCGGGCGGCACGCGCACGGACGGTGCGGCCGGCCGGTCCGCCGAGCCCGGCGCCTCCACCCCGGCCGGCCAGACCGCGCCCACCGGCGGCGCAGGCACACAGGTGTCGCCGTCGGCGGACAGCGCGGCCGTGACGACGCACCAGGGCGGCCAGGGGTACGCGATCGGGCTGCCCGCCGGATGGAAGTTCAGCACCGCGAGCTCCGCCGGGGACCGGTTCACCGGGCCGGACGGGCAGAAGCTGCTCGTCGCCTGGACCAGCACACCCAAGGACAACCCCGTCGCGGACTGGACGGCCCAGGAGAAGTCCATGCTGCGCGCGCAGTACCGCAAGATCCGAATAGAGGCGGTGGACTACCGGGGCTGGAACACGGCCGACTGGGAGTTCACCTACACGGAGAGCGGTACCTCGTACCGGACGATCGACCGGGGCTTCGTCGTCGACGACGACCAGGGGTACGCGCTCATGTACACGGCGAAGGCCGCCGACTGGGACGGTGAGCTGCGGAAGTCCACCTGGACGGCGCTGACGGAGAGCTTCCGGCCCAAGAAGTGAGACGGATGCTTCCGGGCGGCCCGTACGGGGGATGGACCGGGATATATGGCAACCGCTCTTTGCGGGTTGCCTCCGGCACGTATCGTGAGTGCTCGCGGACCGTACGCATCCGGGTCCGGGTGCACAACGGAGCGCGACGCGAACGGAATTGACAGACCGGGCGGCCGGGGGAGGCACGATGGACGACTACGCGGGTCGGGTGCTCGCCGACCGCTACCGGCTGCCGCTGCCGCCGTCCGAGGCGTACGAACTCAGCGAGACCCGCGCCTTCGACACGTACAGCGGCCAGGAAGTCCTCGTCCGGCAGGTGCCGCTGCCCGAGGTCGTCGAGGCGGAGGTCCTCGACGCGGAAGGGCTGCCGGAGGGGTTCACCGCGCGCGAGCGGGGGTACGGCGCCGGCGCGAGCACCCGCAGGCCCGCCGACCCCGTCGTACGCCGCGCCCTCGAAGCCGCGCAGGCCGCCGCGCGCATTCCCGACCATCCCCGGCTCGACCAGGTCTTCGACGTGTTCGCCGAGGGCGGCTCGCTGTGGATAGTGAGCGAACTCGTGGGCGCGCGCCCGCTCGCCGAGTTGCTCGCGGAGAAGCCGCTCACGCCGTACCGGGCCGCCGAGGTCGCCTCCGACGTGCTGATGGCGCTGCGGGTGCTGCACGCGCACGGGTGGGTGCACCGCAACATCACCGCGCGGACCGTCCTCGTGTGCGACGACGGGCGGATCGTCCTCACCGGCCTCGCGGTCGGCGCGGCCGAGGAGGCGCTGTGCGGCAACGACCCGGTGCCCGCCGAGGACGGGCCGCTGCCCAGGACCGTCTCCGTGCCGCCCCTCGGGGCCGGCGGCGTGGACCCCGAGGCCGCGCGACGAGCCGCGATCGAGGCACGCGCCGCGGGCCGGCTACCCGGCGGCACGACCGGCAACGGGACGTTCGGCAACGGCGCGACCGGGACGTTCGGCAACGGGACGGCGGGTGGCGGCGAGACCGGGACCGGTACGGCGGCGGGCCCGGCCGGCGAGATCGCCCCGCGCCCAGCGGCCCCGGAGACCGGCGGGGACATCCGCGCCGCGCGCGCCGGAGCCATCGCCGCGTACCGCGCGGGCGCGCGAGCGGCGGCCCGGGTCCAGGAGGCCCAGCAGAACGGGAAGGCCCTGGAGAGCGGGCGGGCCCCGGAGAACGGGCGCACCGCGCTGCCGGGCGCGCGGGGGGAGGACCCGCACGGGCAGATCGCCGATCCGTACGGAGTGCGCGGGGCGCAGGGACTCGCCGGCCCCTACGGCGCCGGTGGGGCACAGGGGCTCGCTGGTCCCTACGGTGTCGGTGGGGCACAGGGCGCCGGTGCTCAGGGCGTTCGGGAGACGCCGGATGTCGTCAGCCCTTACGGCATACGCGACCCCCGGCCCCCGCTCGGAGAGTCAACCCAGGCGCCCGTGACTCCCACCCGATGGAGTGACCTCGCGGCGGGAACCCCGCTGCCGCCCCCGGCCGTTGAGCAGGCAGACACCGCCCGTCCCGGCCACC
>NZ_LIRL01000766.1:2907-3026 GCF_001419795.1 Streptomyces niveiscabiei | reverse complement strand
CCCCCGCCCTCCGAGACCACATGGTCGACGGCCGCCCCATCCTCCCCGGCGTAGGCCACCTGGACCTCGTCGCCGAGGCGACCGGCGGGCTCACCGGGCGCGCGCTCACCGACATCCGC
>NZ_LIRL01000766.1:0-2893 GCF_001419795.1 Streptomyces niveiscabiei | reverse complement strand
CCCCTCGACACCGACGCCCTGCGCGCCCGCCTCGCGGAGGATCACGGCGCCTTCTACCGGAACCTCGCCGAACAGGGCCTCCCCTACGGCCCGTTCTTCCGCCGGGTCCGCCAGGTCTGGACCAGCACCGACGAAGTCCTCGGCCGTATAGGCGCCGTCGACGGCGACCCGGCGCACGCCCTGCACCCCGGCGTGCTGGACGCGGCCCTCCACACGTACGCCGCGCTGCTCGTCCGGCGCGCGCGGCCGATGCTCCCGTTCGCGGCGGACCGGGTCGACGTGTTCGGACCGGTGCCGGACAGCGGCTGGTCGTACGTCCGGGAGACCGGCCCGAACCGCTGCGAGGTCCTGCTCTGCGACGACGCGGGCGCGGTCCGGGTCCGGTTCGAGGGGCTGGCGTACCGGGAGGCGAAGCCGTCCGCCGTGGTCGTGCACCGTCCGGTGTGGACGCCCCAACCCGCCAAGGGGCGGGCCGAGTTCGGGCGCAGCGTGCTCTATGTGGGCGAGCCCGTCGCGGAGTTGCACCCCGGCGCCGACGTCCGACGCGTCCCGCTCGGCTTCACGGACGCCGAGATCGGCACCCCCGACCTCGTGTACTTCTTCGGTACGGCACCGGCTCAGGACCCCGTAGACCGTTCAGGCGCACGGGAGTTGGCCGACGGCGGCCCGCTCGCCCTGTACCGCCTGGTGCGCGCCCTCGACCGGTCCGGCGCGCTGGAGCGAGGCGTGCGGCTCAAGGTCGTCACCACCGACGTCCACCCGCTGGCGGACGACGACGCGTCGTCCCCGTGGGCGGCCGGGCTCCTCGGTGTCGCGGCCGTCGCGGCGAAGGAGTTCCCGGCGCTGCACGTCTCCCTGGTCGACGTCCGCGCCGCCGAGGCCGGACAGCTCGCCGGGGCGATCGTCGCCGAGCCCTTCCCGGCGAAGCCCGTGCCGGTGTCGATCAGGGGCGGTGTACGCCGGGTACGGGCCCTGGAGCGGGTCGAACTGCCCGCCACGGCAACGCCGTTGAGGAAGGGCGGCGTCTACCTGATCGTCGGTGGTCTCGGCGCGGTCGGCCGGGACACCTGCCTGCACCTCGCCCGGACGTACGGCGCGAAGCTGGTCGTCGTCGGGCGCTCGCCTCTCGACGAGGACCGGCGCCGGGCGGTGGCCGAGCTGGAGAAGGCGGGCGCCGAGGTGCGGTACCTGGCGCTGGACGCCACCGACCCGGCCGCGCTCACCGGCGCCGTCGACCTCGCCGTCCGTGAATTCGGCGCCCTGCACGGGGTGTTCAACGCGGCGATGGTCCTCGTCAACCGGGTCCTGCGGGACCTGTCCGAGGACGAGATGCGGGCCGCCCTTGAGGTGAAGACCGGCACGGCCTGGGCGTTGCTGCACGCGGTGCGTGAACTGCCTCTGGACTTCGCCCTGTTCTACTCCTCCGGCGTGGCCTTCGAGGGCAATCACGGCCAGGCCGGGTACGCGGCGGGCTGCGTCTTCGCCGACGCGTACGCGGCCCACGCCGCCCGCACCCTGCCGTTCCCGGTGCGGGTCCTCAACCTCGGCTACTGGCATGCGGCCGGGGACGCGGAGCGGGCACGCGTCCTGACCCGCTTCGAGGCCGCCGGCATCCGGCCGCTCAGCGCCGAGCGGGGCATGGCGGTCGTCGAGCGGACCTTGGGGGCCGGGCTGCCGCAGGTGTTCGCGCTCGACGCCGACCGGACGATCCTCGACAACCTCGGGATCGACGCGGACCGCACCCTGCGGGTGGCCCCGGGCGAGGTCCCGGACACGCTGCCCGAGGTGCGCTTCCCGGCCGGGCCCGACCCCGAACTCGCCGCGCATCAGCGGGCGGTGGCCGAGGCCGAGGTGCTGGCGGAACGGCTCCTGGCGGCGGTGCTGCGCCGGGCGGGGCTGACCGACCCGAGCCAAGTGGTCCCGGAACACCGGGCGTTGTTCGCCGTACAGCTCGGAATCGCCGAGGCGCGGTCTCCCGAAGAGGCCACCGAGGCTGAACTCGTCGCCGAGCTGCGCACCTTGACGGAGCATCACAGCTCGCTCGCCCCGGTCGTCAGCCTTCTCACCGACTGCCTCACCGCTCTCCCCGACATCCTCACGGGCCGCCGCCCCGCCATGGAGGTCCTCTTCCCCGACGGTTCCACCGAGCGCGTCGCCGCCGTCTACCGGGGCGACCCGGTCACCGACCGCTGCAACGCCGAGGTCGCGCGGATCGTCGTCGAGCAGGTCACGTCCCGTCTGGCGCGGGGCACCGGCCCCGTTCGGATCCTGGAGGTCGGCGCGGGGACGGGCGGCACGACGGCCGCCGTGCTCGCCGCGCTGGCGCCGTACGGGGATTCGGTCGAGTACGTCTTCACCGACGTGTCCCCGGCGTTCGTCCGCAAGGCCGGGAACCGGTTCGGGGCGCGGTATCCGTTCGTGCGGTTCGAGGTGCTGGACATCGAGGCCGGGGCGGCGGCCGGGGAGTACGACGTCGTGTTCGGGACGAACGTCCTGCATGCGACGCGGCGGCTGTCCCACACGCTCACGCGGGCCAAGGAGTCGCTGCGGCGGGGCGGGGTGCTGCTCGCGGTCGAGGGGACGCGGCCCAGGAGTCAACTCGCCCTGATCTTCGGGCTGACGGCGGGGTGGTGGCTCTTCGACGATCCCGAGCAGCGGATGCCGGGGTCGCCGCTGGCGAGCGAGCGGCAGTGGCGGGACGCCCTGGCGGCCTGCGGGTTCACGGGGATCAGCGTGGGCGCGCCGGGGAGTGAGGCGGGGGTGGCGTTCCAGAGCGTGATCGCCGCCGTGAGCGACGGGGTGGTGCAGCGCGCGACCCCTACGGCAGCCCCCGTCACCGTACCGGCTGCCCCGGCTCCTGTCGTCGAGGCCCCCGTCTCAGCCCCCACCGACC
>NZ_LIRL01000765.1 GCF_001419795.1 Streptomyces niveiscabiei | reverse complement strand
GTCTTTCAGGGGCGCGGGGAACTGCGCGACCAGCCACAGTCAACCCGCACCCGCCCTCGAACCTCACCCCACCGACGAATAGGCGACAACCCCCCGCAACACCCCCTCAACAGCCTTCCGCGCAGCCTTAGGCACAGTAGACCCCTCAGAAGGCGCCGCCGCGGCAACCTGCCCCAGCACATCAATCACCTGCTTACACCACCGCACAAAATCCCCCGCAGGCATCTCCGCCTCCCGAAGCACCTCATCCAGCCCACTCCCGGAAGCCCACATGAACACAGCCCAGGCGAACCCGAGATCCGGCTCCCGCTGCCCGACCCCCTCCGTCTGACTGATCTTGAACTCTTCCTCCAGCCCGTCCAACCGCCCCCAGATCCGCACCATCTCCCCGAGCGCGGCCTTGGCCGCCCCGGACGGCACCTTGGGGGCCATCGCATCGTCGCCGACACGGGCCTCGTACACCAACGCGGAGACGCACGCGGCGAGTTCGGCGGGCGACAGCCCTTCCCAGACCCCGGCCCGCAGACACTCACTGGCGAGCAGGTCGAGTTCGCCGTACAGCCGGGCCAACCGCCGCCCGTGCTCGGTGACTTCGTCCCCGCGCAGATAGTCGAGCTCGGTCAGCAGCGCGACGATCCGGTCGAAGGTCCGGGCGATCGTGTTGGTCCGCCCCTCAATCCGCCGCTCCAGCTGGGACGTGTCCCGCAGCAGCCGGTAGTACCGCTCGGCCCACCGCGCGTGATCCTCGCGCTCGGCGCACCCATGGCAGGGGTGGGCCCGCAACTCGGCCCGCAGCCGGGCGATTTCGCGGTCGTCGGCGGCCTGGGACCGCTTCTTGCGGGCCCGCTCCGGCGGAATGTGCCCGGCCTTGGTCCGCAGCGCGGACGCGAGGTCCCGCCGGGACTGGGGCGAGCGGGGGTTGAAGGTCTTGGGGATCCGCATCCGGTCGAGCGCCTCGACCGGCACCGGGAAGTCGATGGAGGCGAGCCGCTTGACCTGCCGCTCGGCGGTCAGCACCAGCGGACGGGGCCCGTCATGATGCTCGAACCCCCGATGCCCGTTGGCCCGCCCGGCCGGCAGCCCCGGATCGAGGACGAGCGCGAGCCCGGCGTACTTGCCGGTGGGCACGTGGATGACGTCACCGGGCTTGAGCCGCTCCAGCGCGACCGCGGACTCGGCACGCCGCTGAGCCACCCCCTGCCGGGCCAACTCGGTCTCGCGGTCCTTGAGTTCGCGCCGCAGCCGGGCGTACTCCTCGAAGTCCCCGAGGTGGCAGGTCATCGACTCCTTGTACCCGTCGAGCCCCTCCTCGTTGCGCTGGACCTGCCGGGAGATCCCGACGACCGACCGGTCGGCCTGGAACTGCGCGAACGACGTCTCCAGCAGCTCCCGCGAGCGGTGCCGCCCGAACTGCTCGACGAGGTTGACGGCCATGTTGTACGAGGGCCGGAAACTCGACCGCAGCGGGTACGTGCGCGTGCCCGCGAGCCCCGCGAGGTGCTCGGGGCTCATGGCCCGCTGCCACAGCACGACCGCGTGCCCCTCGACATCGATGCCCCGCCGCCCGGCCCGCCCGGTGAGCTGCGTGTACTCCCCCGGCGTGATGTCCGCGTGCTGCTCGCCGTTCCACTTGACGAGCTTTTCGAGGACGACGGACCTGGCGGGCATGTTGATGCCGAGCGCCAGCGTCTCCGTCGCGAAGACGGCCTTGACGAGCCCGCGCACGAACAGTTCCTCGACGACCTCCTTGAAGGTCGGCAGCATCCCGGCGTGGTGCGCGGCGATGCCCCGCTCCAGGCCCTCCAGCCACTCGAAGTAGCCGAGGACGTGCAGGTCCTCGCGGGGGATGGCCGCCGTGCGCTCCTCGACGAGCGCGCGCACCTCGGCCCGCGCCGCGTCGTCGTTGAGCCTCAGCCCGGCGTACAGACACTGCTGTACGGCGGCCTCGCAGGCGGCGCGGCTGAAGATGAAGGTGATCGCGGGGAGCAGGCCCTCGGCGTCGAGCCGCTCGATGACCTCGGGTCGGCCCGGCGTCCACACACGCGAGCGCGAACGCCGCTCCCGCTCCCGGTCCGCCTCCCGCATCCGGCCGCGCTTGCGGTCCTGGTACGACGGCCTCTGCGCCTCCATGCGCGCGAGCCGGACGAGGTCGGGGTTGACGGCCTTCTTGCTGCCCTCGCCCTCCTCGAACAGGTCGTACATCCGCCGCCCCGCCAGCACGTGCTGGAACAGGGGCACAGGCCGGTGCTCGGAGACGATGACCTCGGTGTCCCCGCGGACGGTGTCCAGCCAGTCGCCGAACTCCTCCGCGTTGGACACGGTCGCGGACAGCGAGACCAGCGTCACGGACTCGGGAAGATGAATGATCACCTCTTCCCATACGGCGCCCCGGAAGCGGTCGGAGAGGTAGTGCACCTCGTCCATCACCACGTACCCGAGGCCCAGCAGCGTCTGCGAGCCCGCGTACAGCATGTTCCGCAGCACCTCGGTCGTCATCACGACCACCGGCGCGTCGGAGTTGACGCTGTTGTCGCCCGTCAGCAGCCCGACCTTGTCCGCGCCGTAGCGGCGGCACAGGTCGGCGTACTTCTGATTGGAGAGCGCCTTGATGGGGGTCGTATAAAAACACTTCTTCCCCTGCCCCAGGGCCAGGTGAACGGCGAACTCCCCGACGATCGTCTTCCCCGACCCCGTAGGAGCGGCAACCAGCACCCCCTTCCCCGCCTCAAGCGCCCGACAGGCCTCGATCTGAAAAGCATCGAGCCCGAACTCATACATCTCGCGAAACCCGGCCAACGCGGTCGCCTGCTCGACAGCACGCCTGCGCGCCGCCGCATACCGCTCAGCCGGAGAGAGGTCCTCTGTCATCGTGCCTTCGAGCGTACCGGCCCCCACTGACAACGGGACGATCATTATCCGGATCCCCCCATCCAAGCCGTGACCCTCCGCAACCGTACGAAAACAGATCTTGTTGCAGATCCTGGATACGAACTAGTGTTCCCTTCCAGTTCGAGGCATTCGCACCGGACTGCACACGCCTGCGGCTGACCACCGCAAGCGATCAAGAAACGGTAAGAAGGGGGAAATGTGAATCTCACCAAACGCGTCTCCGTCCTCACAGCCACCACAGCACTGCTCCTGGGGGCGGTCGGCGCCGGATCCGCCTCGGCAGCGGATGTCTCCACACGCGCCGTGCACCGAGGCAGCGCGGGCTGCATCAACTGGTCCTGGGGAGACGGCACCATCTCCTGGACCGTCTACGCCAGCAACACCTGCGGTACGAGCCGGGGACTCGCGTTCCGTTCCACCGGCGGTGCCATCGCCTGCATCTGGATGGGAGCCAGATCCCAGGAGCACCACACGTACCCGGCGAAGCCCGATTCCGACAGCTTCACGAATGTGGCGCAGTGTCCTGTGGGTACAGGCGACTGATCACCTGACCGCCGATCGACTCACCTGACAAGAACGCCCGACCGGAGGTTCCGGTCGGGCGTTCTTGTCATACGGATGCTGGTGCCTGCGCGGCACGCGGCGGCCTACGTCACGTCGTCGTACCCGTTGACCCGCTCCGTGCTCGACTGGCCCGGCAGCGCGCGGGCGGAGCTCACGGATTCGACCTCGCCGATGTCCGAGGGGGTCAGATCCAGTTCGGACGCCTCGTCGTCGCCGGGGCCCATCTCCTCACGGCGGCGCTTGCGCTTGTCGTTCAGGAGGGAGAACGCGGTGGCGCAGAAGTAGAGGACCCAGATCGGCCCTGCGAGGGCCAGCATGGTCAGCGGGTCGGTGCTGGGCGTCGCGACGGCCGCGAAGACCGTGATGCCCATGATCATGCCGCGCCACCAGCCGAGCATCCGTTTGCCGGTCAGCACCCCGGTCAGGTTGAGCATCACCAGCAGCAGCGGCAGCTCGAAGGAGAGCCCGAAGACGAGCACCATGCGGACGATCAGGTCGAGCAGGTCGTCCAGCGGCAGCTGGTTGTCCAGGTCCGCCGGCGAGAACTCCAGGAGCACCTTCGCCATGGTCGGCAGCGTCTTGTACGCGAAGAACGCACCGCCCAGGAACAGCGGGAAGCCGGCGCCGACGAACGCGTAGGCGTACTTCCGCTCGTGCTTGTGCAGGCCGGGAGCGACGAACGCCCACAGCTGGTAGAGCCAGACCGGCGAAGCGAAGATCACACCGGCCATCAGGGAGACCTTGAGGGCGAGCGTGAACGGGGTCAGCAGACCGTTGAGGACGATGCGGGCGCAGGTGCCGGTTCGCTGCTGCGCCAGCTCGGAGAGGGTGGCGTTGCACCCGACCGAGTCCAGAATCGGGTTCGTGAAGAACTCGATGATGTCCTTGTAGAAGAAGGCGGCGATGACCGTGATGACGACGATCGCCAGAACGGCCTTCGCGAGCCGGTTACGGAGCTCGCGAATGTGCTCCACGAGGGGCATCCGCCCCTCGGGATCCTTCTCCTTCTTGCGGGCAGACTTGAGCAACCCACGTTCCCATCTCGTACGGCGGGCCGGAGGTCACCGGCCCTGCGTCAGCGCTTGGTGGAGTCCGTCGGCTCGGTGACCGGGCGGGAGCTGGTCACGTCGCCGGGGGCCGCCTGGATGGTGCGCTGCGCGGACGCCTGGTCACCCGGGGTGGGCGGGGCGGCCGAGGTCGTGGCGGAGTTGCCACCCTCCTCCTTCATCGCCTTGGCCTCGCTCTTGAGGATCCGCGCGGACTTGCCGAGCGAGCGGGCCATGTCCGGAAGCTTCTTCGCGCCGAACAGCAGGATGATGACGACGAGGATGAGAATGATCTCGGGGGCTCCGAGCCTTCCGAACATAAGTCTTTACCTTCTCACCGAGGCGGCTGGGTGGGGATGCTGTGCGACCGGTCGGACAGGTGTCCGAACGATCGTGCTCTCAGCGATCGTAACGCCCGGGGGTGAACGTCAGGCAATCCCCGTGCGTACTCCCTGTTCCGCGAATCGGGCCTCGTTCTCCGGTCCGCGACCAGCAGCGTACCCGCCGCACCGGTCGGCGCGGGAGGGAGAAGTCGCCCAAATCGCATCGGCCCCCCGACTCACAGAGCCGTCGCAGCCGCGCTCACAGCGAGTCGGCGGCCCGCGCGGTGCTCACCGCCGCCCGCTCCAGCTCCTCCGCGGCCCGCCCGATCCGCTCCGCGGACGCCGCGACCTGCGCCCCGAGCCGCCGCGCCTCCACGAACACCCGCACCGCGAGCACCCCCAGCACGACCAGCCCGAGAAATCCCACAGCAACCGCGACCATCGCCCAGAACATGCCCCGAGCGTAGCGCTCCACGGAAACCCCGGTGACAGCCGGTCGCCGCCCCCGTCAGAGGGACACCC
>NZ_LIRL01000764.1 GCF_001419795.1 Streptomyces niveiscabiei | reverse complement strand
CCACCGTCCCCGGCGACCCCGTACCCGTACCGCACCCCGCCGACCAGCCGCCCGACAGCCGTCACCTCGTGCCGGTGCAGCAGATGCAGCAGCACGGCCCGCTCCTCCAGCTCCCCGGTCTGCCGGTCGGGCGGCAGCACACCGCGCGAGAACCCGGCGAGCGCGATCCGCCGCACCCGCAGGATGTGCTCCAGCGCGGGCAGCGCGTCCCCGGCGGTCACCCACGGCACCCCGTCGGCATGCGCGGCACCGGGCCCGTGCCCGTCCTCGTCGGTGACGTACGCGAGATGCCGGAACTCCTCCCGTAGCTCGGCGAGTTGCGCGTCCGACAGGTCGCCGTACGCGTGCCGCACGAGGAAGTGGTCCCAGGGCCCGAGACCGACCGCGTACGCGTTCCCCAGCTCCAGGGTCCCGTCCGCGTTCACGCCGATACGGGCGTGCGGATAGTCCATCACCGACGGACGGACGTGCGTCGTACTGGCGTAGTTGTGCATGAACCCGAGCGCGTGCCCGATCTCGTGCGCGGCGAGCTGCCGGATGCGCGCGAGCACCAACTCCTCGACGGCGGCGAGCCGTTCGGCCTCGTCGGGACGTCCGTACGGCGCGAGGAGCGCCTCACCGAGGGCCCGTACCTGCTCGACCCGCTGCGACCCGAGCCGCACCCGCGCGTGCAGCACCTCCCCGGTGCGCGGATCGGTGAGCCCCTGCCCGAGCGACCACCCGCGCCCGGCCCGGTGCACCCACACGACGCCGTTCACACCGGGCTCGTACGGGTCGAAGTCCGCGCCGCCGGCCTCCACCCGGTACGCCTCGGGCAGCCCGATCGCGGCGAACCCCTCCCGCCACCAGTTCCCGCCCTCGACGACCGCCGACCGCAGCGGCTCCGGCACGGCGGGGTCGACCTGGAACACGACCGCCGCGGCCCCGTCCCCGACCCGGAACCGGGGCTGGACCTTCACCTGCCGCCCACCGAGCCCGTGATCGACGTACCCGACGCCGTATCCGCCGGACGCGGGGTGGTAACTCCGCGCGGGCATCGGCGCGTCGGGCAGCGGGACGAGGTTGAGCTGCTGGACGACGCTGAGCGCGCGCGGATCGGCGGCGACCGCGCGCACGGCCGCACCCCGGCCGGGCCCCCGGAACGTCAGCAGCGCCGGCAGCCGCACACCGCGCGGCGACGCGGACGCGGCCAGCGCGACGCTGGTCGGCTCGTCGAGGACGTACTCGCCCTGCCCCTGCTCGGCGAGATGCCCGGCGACCCGGTCGTGGTCGTACAGCGCGAGCCCCGTCGCGTCCACGACGACCAGCCCGCCCTCCTTGAGTCGCCGGATGACCCGCTCCTGCGGCGCGAGGGCGAACGACGCGACCCGCACCCCCTCCCGCACCAGCAACTCCCCGCGCTCCAGGACATCCGGCGCGTCCCCGCGCAGATTCACCCCGAACGGCGCGTCGGTCCGCTCGCGCACCGCGCGGATCGCGTCCCGGGTCTCCGCCAGAGTGAGTGTCGCGCCGGCGAGGATCCCGAGCCCCCCGGCAGCCGCCGTGGCCGCCGTCAGCTCGGGCCCGCTGACGTACCCCATCCCGGTCTGGACGATCGGATGCCGCACCCCGACCAGATCGCACAGCGGCGTGTGCAGTGCCACAACGGGCCCTCCTCTCAGGCGTGTTGACTGCTGACGGAGACGACTTCACCGGTCATGTACGACGCGTAGCCGCTCGCGAGGAACACCACCACGTTGGCCACCTCCCACGGCTCGGCCGCCCGCCCGAACGCCTCGCGGCTCGTCAACTCGTCCAGCAGTTCCGCACTGGTGACCTTCTCCAGGAACGGGTGCAGCGCGAGGCTCGGCGACACCGCGTTGACCCGGATGCCGTGCCCGGCGAGGTCCAGCGCCGCGCACCGCGTCAGTGCCATCACCCCGGCCTTCGCGGCGGCGTAGTGCGCCTGCCCCTCCTGCGCCCGCCACCCCACCACCGACGCGTTGTTGACGATCACCCCGCGCCGCCCGTCCCGCACCATCCGCCGCCCCGCAGCCCGCACGCAGCGGAACGTCCCGGTGAGCGTGATGTCCAGCACCCGCCCCCACTCGGCGTCGCTCATCTCCAGCACCGAACGCGTCCCGCCGAGCCCCGCGTTGTTGACCATCACATCGACGCCGCCGAACGAGTCGGCCACATCGAGGAGTTCCTCGACCTGTTCCTCAACGGTCACATCGCATACGGCCGTTGCGACCCGGTCCGCGCCGAACTCCTTCTCCAGCGCCGCGTGCGCCTCGGCGAGCCGCCGCTCGTGGACGTCCCCGAACACCACGGCACGCGCGCCCTCTTCGAGGCTCCGCCGCACGACCGCCGAGCCGATCCCCGCCCCGGCGGCGGCCGTGACGACCACCGTCTTCCCTGCGAGCAACTCATGGCCGGGAACGTACTCGGGCAGGTCCATCAGCCCCCCTGCTTGTCCGGAGCCGGAACGGCGATTTACCGTAACCCACCAAGCACTTGTTTGGTAGGGAACGGGTCGACGCCGAAACCCCGAGAGGGTCACCATGGCTGACAAGACAGTGCGGTTGGCGGACTTCGCCGGAGTCGTCGAGTCCGGCATGACGATCGGCATCGGCGGCTGGGGCTCGCGCCGCAAACCCATGGCGCTGATCCGGGAGATCCTGCGCGGCGACGCCCGGGACCTGACCGTCGTCACCTTCGGCGGCCCCGACGCCGGACTGCTCTGCGCGGCGGGGCGAGTCCGCAGACTGGTCTACGGATTCGTCTCGCTGGACTCCATCGCCCTCGACCCGCACTTCCGTGCCGCCCGCGAACGCGGTGAGATCGAGACCGCCGAGTACGACGAGGGGATGGTCGTCACGGGACTGCGCGCTGCGGCCAGCCGGCTGTCGTTCCTGCCGACGCGGGCCGGGCTCGGCTCGGACGTCCTGACCATGAACCCGGACCTCAGGACCGTCAACTCCCCTTACACGGGCGAGGAGTACGTGGCGATGAAGGCGCTCCCGCTGGATGTCGCCCTGATCCACATGAACCGCGCCGACCCGGCCGGGAACGCGCAGTACCTGGGCCCCGACCCGTACTTCGACGACCTGTTCGCCCGCGCCGCCGACCGCTGCTATGTCAGCGCCGAACGTGTCGTCCCCGACCTCCTCGCCGAAGGCCCCGCCCAGACCCTGCTGTTGAGCCGCATCTTCGTGACCGGCGTGATCGAGACGCCGAACGGCGCGCATTTCACCTCCTGCGTGCCGGACCACCCGCGCGACGAGGCGTTCCAGGCCCACTACGCGGCCTCCGCCAAGGACCCCGGCTCCTGGGAGCTGTTCCGCAAGCGGTTCCTGGACGGCGACGAGGACGCCTACCAGCAGGCCGTCACCGACTTCCACACGGATCTTCCCACCGAGGAGGGGCGATGATCACCCGCGCCGAAGTGTGCGCCGCCGCCTGCGCCGACACCTGGCAGGGCGCCGGTGAAGTCCTCGCGCACGCCGTCGGGCTGATCCCCGCGATCGGCGCCCGCCTGGCCCGGCTCACCACCAGCCCCGAACTCGTCCTGTCCGACGGCGAGGCGTACTGCATGAGCGAGCCGCCGCCGCTCGGGGGCACGGCCGCCGACGGGGGAGTCGTCGAGGGCTGGGTGCCCTTCGGCCGGATCTTCGAACTCCTGGAGAGCGGACGGCGCCAGAGCATGATGGGCGCCAGCCAGATCGACCGCTACGGCAACCAGAACATCTCCCTCGTCGGCGACTGGCGCCGCCCCGCACGGCAGTTGATCGGCGTGCGCGGCGCCCCCGGCAACACCGCCAACCACCGTACGGACTACTGGGTCGCCCGGCACTCGCCGAAGGTGTTCGTGGAGAAGGTCGACCTCGTGTGCGGCGTCGGCAACGACCGTGCCCAGAAACTGACGTTCCATCACCTCGGCGTCGTCGTCACCGACTTGGCCGTCCTCGACTACGGCGGCGACGGGCGGCTGCGCATCCGCTCCGTGCACCCCGGCGTCACCGTCGACGACGTCCGCGCCCGCACCGGGTTCGACCTCGACGCGACCGGCGTCACCGAGACCCGGCTCCCCGACCCGGCCGAACTGCGCCTGATCCGCGAGGAGATCGACCCCCGGGGCCTGCGCGACCGGGAGGTCCCCGTCACTCCGTGACCAGACCCCCGTACAGGATTCTCAAGTACTGCTCGGAGACCGCCTCGTGGCGGAACCGGCCGCGCGGGCGGTACCAGCGGACCGAGCACCACACCGTGTCGCGGATGAACCGGTAGGTGAGACGCGCGTCGACGTCCGCGCGGAACGCCCCCGACTCCTGCCCGGCGGTGATGGCCCGCAGCCAGATCTTCTCGATCTTGCGGCCCCACTGCTCGACGTACGCGAACCGGGGCTGGCCGGTCAGGGAGGCGGACTCGTTCTGGTAGAGGGCGACCGCCTCCGGCGTCTCGTGTATGACGGCGAAGGAGTGCTGGACGAGCTGGTCCAGGACCCGGCGCGGGTCACGCTCCGCCTCCTCGATCGCCGCGAACCGCTCCAGCAGGCGGCCGAGGAAGTCGCGGAGGATCTCGTCGAGCATCTCCTCCTTCGACGCGAAGTGGTGGTACAGGCTGCCCGAGAGGATGCCCGCCTCATCGGCGATGTCCCGGACCGTGGTCTGCGTGTACCCGCGCGAGGCGAACAACGCGGCGGCGATCCCCAGGAGTTCGGCACGGCGGTCCGAACCGGCCTTCGGGGAACCGTTGTCGGCTGCCGTGCGGACGGGACGTCGTACCGCCATGTCGTTCGTTCCTTCCAGCCGCGCTCCGTGCGGCGCTCAGCATAGCGATCAAGCCCCGGCTCACGCGTTCGGCGTGTGCCGCAGGAAACCCGGCCACTCGCCGCCCCCGTCCACGTTCAGCACCGCCCCCGTCACATGCGCGGCCAGCGGCGACGCCAGCAGCACACACGCGCCCCCGACGTCCTGCGGTCGCGCGAACACGCCCCGCGGAATCGTCGCCGCGACCCGCGCGACCTGCTCCGCGTCGCCGTAGTGGTCCATCGACCCCGGCGTCTCGACCAGCCCGCAACTCACCGCGTTCACCCGCACCTTGGGCGCCCACTCCACCGCCAGCGACGCCGTCAGGCTCTCCAGCGCCGCCTTCGCCGCCCCGTACACCGCCGTCCCCGGACTCACCCGGCGCGCGCTGATCGAGGTCACGTTCAGGACGAGGCCCCCGTCCGCCATCACCGGGAACACCGAACGGCATACGTACACCGGCGCGAGGAAGTTGAGCTCCGTGACCTTGCGGTGGAAACCGGGGGAGGCGTCCGCGAAATCGGCGTACGGCGCGCCGCCCGCGTTGTTGACGGCGACGTCGACCCGGCCGTGCCGGCGGGCCACGTCCGCGATCCACCGATCGACCTGGTCCGGGTCGCGGACGTCCAGCCGGCTGAAGTGCGCGGGGAGTTCGGGCGGCTCGGTGCGGGCGCACACCTCGACGTGCGCGCCCGCCCTCAGGAACATCTCCGCGATCCCCGCCCCGACCCCGCGCGTTCCCCCGGTGACCAGGACGACCTTTCCCGACATGTCCAACTGGAGGGCCATGCCGACACAGTAGCCATGCCGACCAAGCAAACGCTAGGTTTGCTACGCCCGCATCAGCCCCGCCAGCAGCTCCTCCGGGATCGGCTTCGGCAGGAACCCCTGGAACTGCTTCAGCGGCATCGACCCGATCATCCGCAGCACGTCGTCCCCGACCATCCCGTCACCTCCCAGCGCCTCCCGCAGCGCCGGACCCGCCACCGCGTGGCCGAACCACTCGTCCACCGGCGAATCCAGCGTCAGCGGACGGGACCAGCCGTCCCCCGCCAACTCCAGGGCGGCCGAGGCCACCACCGTGTGCGCGTTCTCCCCGAGCTGCACCTCGTACCGCCCCGCCGTCACCGTCCAGTCCCCGCGCTCTATGTCCCAGAACGCGAACGCCCGCCGGTCCAGGGCCACTTCGACCCTCGTGCTCTCGCCGGGCGCCAGCGCGACCTTCGCGAACCCGCGCAGCTCACGCACGGGACTCGGCACCGGCCGGGGCGCCGGGGCGACGTAGATCTGGACGACGTGCTTGCCGTACCGGGCGCCGGTGTTGGTGACCGTCACCGACGCCGTCGCCGTGTCCGCGCCCGTCGGGGTCACCCGGAAGCCGGACTGCTCGAACGACGTGTAGCTCAGGCCGTGCCCGAAGGGGTGCCGGACGGCGACCTCGGCGGTCTCGTAGTACCGGTACCCGACCATCACGCCCTCGCCGTAGCGCACATGCCCTTGCCCGCCGGGGAAGTTGAGGTACGCCGGGGTGTCCTGGAGGCGGACCGGGATGGTTTCCGCGAGCCGTCCCGACGGGTTCACGCGGCCGGTGAGGACGTCCGCGATCGCGCCCCCGCCCGCCTGGCCCGGCAGCCACGCCTCGACGACGGCCTCGACCCCGTCGTACCAGCCCTCCAGGCTCACCACGCCGCCGTTCAGCAGGACGACCACCGTGCGCCGCGCGGCGGCGGCGACCGCGCGGATCAACTCGACCTGGTCGGCGGGGAGTTCGAGGTGCTCGCGGTCGAAGCCCTCGGACTCGTCCGCCTCGCGCAGGCCCGCGAAGACCACCGCGATGTCGGCGTCGGCGGCCTCGGCCGGGGAGTCGGTGAAGTCGACCCGGGCGTCCGGGAGCCCGGCGCGGAGTTCGTCGAGGGGGCTGTCGACCCGGGTGGCGTTGACGTGGGAGCTGCCGCCGCCCTGGTAGCGGAGGTGCCGCGCGAAGTCGCCGAGGACCGCGATACGGCCGGCCGCCGGGAGGGGGAGCGTGTCGCCGTCGTTCTTGAGGAGGACCAGGCAGTCGGCGGCCGTCTCGCGGGCGAACCGGTGCTGGGCGTCGTGGTCGACGGTGACCGGGGCGGACTCGGCGCGGACCCGGCGGACCAGGGAGCGGAGGCGGTCCAGGGCGGTGTCCACGACCGACTCGGCCAGCCGGCCGTCCCGTACCGCCCGCGCGACCTCCGCGTCCGAACGGCCGCCCGTGCCCGGCATCTCCAGGTCCGTGCCCGCGACCAGCGCGGCGACCCGGTCGGACACCGCGCCCCAGTCCGAGACCACGACACCGTCGTACCCCCACTCCCCGCGCAGGATCTCGGCCAGCAGGTGGTGGTTCTCGGTCGCGGGGACGCCGTTGACCTTGTTGTACGCGGCCATCACCGTCGCCGGGCGGGCCTCCTTCACGATCCGCTCGAACGCCGGGAGGTAGATCTCCCGCAGCGGGCGCTCGTCGACGTCCGCGCTCACCCGCATGCGGTCCGTCTCCTGGTTGTTCGCCGCGAAGTGCTTCACCGACGCGCCGACGCCCCGGCTCTGCACGCCGGTCACGTGCGCGGCGCCGAGGACGCCGCTGAGCAGCGGGTCCTCCGAGAAGTACTCGAAGTTGCGGCCGCACAGCGGGGAGCGCTTGATGTTCACGCCGGGGCCGAGCAGGACCTCCACGCCGAGCGCGCGGGCCTCCCGGCCCAGGGCCTCGCCGACCCGGCGCAGCAGCTCCGGGTCCCAGCTGGAGGCGAGGGCCACGGCCGGGGGGAAGCAGGTCGCCGGTTCGCTGTCGTAGACGGCGGTGGCCCCGCCGGTCTGCTTGCGGACGCCGTGCGGGCCGTCGCACAGGAGGAGGGAGGGCAGGCCGGCGTCGGGCACGTCGACCGTGGTCCACATGTCGTGGCCGGAGAGGAGGGAGGTCCTGGTGGCGAGGTCGAGGGGGGTCGTGTCGTCCATGGGCGGTCCTCACGGGGGTGCGGGCGCGGGTGAGGCCGACTCTAGGTTCAGAAAGCGAACGGCGCTAGGTATTCGCTGGGCCGTCGTGGGCTTCCGCGCCGTCGCCGGTTTGGCGGCACATGCGGTTGAACGCCTCGATCGTCTCCGCCATCTCGACGTCCGGGTTCAGCAGCCACTGCACCTGGAGGCCGTCCGAGAGCGCGATCAGCATCCGGGCCAGCTGTTCGGGGCGTACGTCCGTGCGCGTCTCGCCGCGTTCCTGGGCCTCGCGCAGCCCCGTCGCCAAGGAGCGCGTCAGCTCGTCGTAGCGGCGGGTGAAGAAGGAGTGCGCCGGGTGCGTGGGGTCCGAGGCGGCGGCGGAGAGGGTCACGAACAGGTCGACCAGTCCGCGATGGTCCGCGTTCCGGGCCGCCGTCGACGCGAGGACCTCGCCGGGGGAGGTGATACCGGCGGTCGCCCGGCCGCTCTGCGCGTCCCGCTCCTCCAGCGCCGCGACGAGAAGCTCCTCGCGCGAGCCGAAGTAGTGCAGGACACCCGCCTGGGACATGCCCACCCGGTCCGCGATCTCCTTCAGCGACGCACCGCGCTCGCCGTGGTCGCCGAACACCTCCAGAGCGGCCCGCAGGATCTGCTCCCGCCGCTCCAGCCCTTTGCGGTAGGGGCCCCGGGGTTTACGTGGTGTGGTCACCCGGCGACGGTACTTCACGGCTCCACCGGAGGGTTCGCCTCCCCTTCCAGGGGTATTCGCCGTATATGAGTACCGCATCCGTCATGCTGGCCGCCCCGAGCGGCCTGCTCAGCCTGGCGTTGTTCGCGGTCGGCGTGGCCGTGGTGGCCATGCTGATGGGTGCGTTCTGGCTGGGCGCCCGTATCAGGGACCGCGAGCCTCCGTGCCCGCGTCCCGAGGAACAGCCGCACCTCCCGCCGGAAGGCGCGGTTCACGAGATCCTGGAGAACCGGGAACCCGACGAGGTGCCGAAGGTCCCCAAGGGCGGTCACGCCCTCACTCCGTACGAACTCACCAACATGCAGACCAGGACCAGCGCGTCCCAGAAGCGGCGCAGGTGGACGCCGGGGTCCAGCGGATCCTTCGGGGGCGGCGGGCTGGGCGCGCACTGAACCGAACGGGCGCGGGGCCCGCCGTAGCAGGGCCGGGGTGAGGGCAGGGAGGCGAACCGACCTTCACCCCGGCTGCCGTACGACCTCAGCCGCCCCGGCTGCCGTACGACCTC
>NZ_LIRL01000763.1 GCF_001419795.1 Streptomyces niveiscabiei | reverse complement strand
GCCAGGACCAGGCCGGGGGTTTGGTGGCTGAGGGCCAGAGCCAGGGCCAGGAGCTTGAGGGCTGAGGGCCAGGGCCAGTGCTGGGGGCTGGGGGCGGGGGGTGCTTGTGGGGCTCCTTCGGCACGCCGCTGTCCGATCCCGGGTGGGTGACCTGCGCTGTGTGCCTGCGCCTGGTTCTCGACGCCCACTTCTCGGCACCCCGCCCGCGCGCCGCCTGCTGGAACGGCCTCCGGTACCCCCGCCTCCAACACCTGGCCTCCGCAGTCGACTCCAGCCGTCGGCTCCCGGATCTCCGCCCAGGGCTCAGCTCCTGGCTCCGCCCGTCTTCGACTCGCCCTGGCCCTCTTTCGCCCCGGCCCTCTTCGCCGGGCCCTTTCCGCCCGGCCCCTTTTCCGACCCGGCTTCCGGCCTTCGGCCCTTCCGGTGTTGCGGGCCCCGGCTCTGACCCCGCTCCTTCGGCGAGGTGGGGTCGTCGAGGGGTCAGGTGGTCGGGAGGAGGCCGTGCAGGACCACGTCCGCCAGGGAGCGGGTGCGGGCGTCCCACTCCGCGGGGGTCAGGTGAGGGGCCCGGCCCAGGCGGCGGGCCAGTTGCTCTTGGGTCAGGACCAGCGCGGGGCCGGTCAGGGCGCTGAAGAGGATGTCCAGGGGGATGACTGGCATGCGGCCCGCGGACATGAGTCGCTGGGCCAGGGGTTCGACCTGGGCCAGGAAGGGGGCCATCAGGGCGGCGTAGAGGTGGTCCAGGCGTTCCGAGTCCAGTGCTGATTCCTCGGCGACTATCTGGTTGAGCTGGGGCGCCCTGCCGGCGTTGGCATAGAACGTTCGCACCACCGCCCCGAATTTCTCCGCGTCGTCCATATCAGCGGAGAACGTCGCCGTCAGTTCCGTACTCGGTTCCAGTCCCGCCGCGTCGACGACCGCCCGCCAGAATTCCTCTTTCGAACCGAACCGTTCGTTGAAAAAGTTGTGACTCACCCCGAGCCGCTTGGCGAGTTCACGGACCGAGGCGCCCCGATATCCGAGCTCGGCGAAGGCGTCCAGACCACGCCGGAGGATCTCGGCGTCGGTGAGAACGACCTGCGGTGTCCTGCGCTGCCCGCTGTCCTTGGCCACTTCGGTACTGCTCCGTTCCCCGTGTGCTGCGTGCTGTGCTGATCCAGAAGGCTAGCGTGCGCGGATCAATCAGACCGCTGTGCCGTCATGAACCCTTCTGTGGACGGGAGTTGAAAGATGACACGCGCTTGACGGCCGCCAAGTCCGATGTGGCGTGACAACTGTCAAGCGAGCCGGCAGCTTCCCGCGAAGGAACCCCGCGCTGGACCCGACGGCGAGCCATTTCGTGAAAGCACGGGCCCGGGAAACCGGCGGACAACTCGGCCTGATCGAGGCCGACGTCCCTCCCCGCGGCGGCCCCTTGGCCCACGTGCACACCAAAGAGGGCGAGGCCGTCTACGTACTCGACGGAAAGCTGGAATTCCTCGACGGCGACCGGAAGATCACCGCCGGCTCGGGCGACTTCTTCTACGTACCGCCCGGAATCCGGCACCGATTCCCGAACATCGGCCTCCACACCGCCCGCATGCTCTTCCTCTTCACCCCGGTGGCCAGGAGGAAGGCGTCATCCGCAGCGGCGACGAAGCCGTGCCCGGCCGTCCCCCTCTGGGACCGCGAACACGCCACCCGCGCCTTCGACACCGTGGCCCGGAATCCCCATGCCCGAAACCGACGAGGAGCGCGACACCCATGCTTGAGGGCTTCGAGGACGGCTACACCGACGTCAACGACACCCGTCTTCACTACGTCACCGGCGCCCCCTCGCCCTCATGGGCGGCTGGCCCCGCACCTGGTACGGCCTCCACAAGATCCTGCCCACCCTGGCCAGGCGTTTTCGCGTCATCGCCGTCGACTACTGCGGCCACCGAGAAGCTCGCGATCTGGGAAGGCGGCCCGTTCTCCGACCTCTTCCTCGACATCGTCAAGGGCCTCCCCGCGAAACTCCTCACCGGCCGCTTCCGCCACCTCGTGGTCTACCGAACCTTCCACCAGGACAAGGCCGACAGCAACGCCTACCCGCCCCTGCGGATGCCAATCCCTCGCCATCGGCGGCCAGTACCTCGACGCCCGGTACGTCACCGTCGAGGGCAGCGGCCACTTCGTTGCCGAGGAGCAACCAGGGGCGCTGGCAGCGGAATTGGAGAGGTTCTTCAGCTGAGGGATGGCATAGTGGCCCCCCGTTGTCGATGTCCCGGAGCGAGAACGGAGAGGTACGCATGCCGGTCGGACTGGTCGCCCTGGCCCTCGGCGGGTTCGGTATCGGGCTTACCGAGTTCCTCATCGCGGGCCTGCTCCCGCAGGTCGCTGCCGACTTCGCGGTGTCCGAGGCCGCCGCGGGGCGGCTGATCTCCGGGTACGCGCTGAGCGTTGCGGTCGGTGCGATCGCCTTGACCGCGGCGACGGCCCGGCTCCCGCGTAAACAGGTCCTCGTCGGCCTGGTGGCGCTGTTCGTCATCGGCAATCTCCTCTCCGCCGTCGCTTCCGACTACTGGGTGATGATGCTGGGCCGCGTCGTCGCGGCCCTGTGCCACGGCTCCTTCTTCGGTATCGGTTCGCTCGTCGCCCGCGCGCTCGTCGTGCCGGAGAAGAAGTCCCAGGCCGTCGCGGTGATGTTCGCCGGCCTCACCGTCGCCAACGTGCTCGGCGTGCCGTTCGGGGCGCTCGTCGGTGAACGGTGGGGCTGGCGTGCCGCGTTCTGGGCCGTCACCGGGATCGGCGTCCTCGCGCTGGCCGGCATCGCAGCCCTCGTCCCGGCCACCGCGTCGCCGCCCGCTGCTCAGGGTCTGCGGGAACAGTTCCTCGCGTTCCGCTCCTCTCAGGTCTGGCTCACTCTGGTCGCCACCGCGCTGAGCTACGGCGGCATGTTCGGCGCGTTCAGCTATATCGCGTACACCTTCACCGAGGTCGGCGGCTTCTCCTCGGCGGACGTCGCCTGGCTGCTCATGGTGTACGGGGTCGGTCTGGTCGTCGGGAATCTGGTGGGCGGCCGTGCGGCCGACCGGGATCGGGACCGGGCGCTGGTGTGGGCGCTGGCGGGGCTCGCGGTGACGTTGGCGGTGTTCGGGATGCTGGCGGGGAGCGAGAGTGCTTCGGTGCTGCTCGTGTTCCTGATGGGGGTCACTGGCTTCGCGAGCGTGCCGGGGATGATCACCAGGGTCACAGATCAGGCGGGCGGGGCGGCGCTGGCCGCGAGTGCGAACGTGTCGGCCTCCAATGTGGGGAACGCGGTGGGGGCTTGGCTGGGGGGTGTGGCGATCTCGGCCGGCTTGGGCTATCGGTCACCTCTCTTTGTAGGGGCGGGGATCGTGGTGGTGGCGCTCGGGGTGATGGTGGCCGCGGCTCGTACGGAGAAGGCGGTCGCGGTACGGGACTGAGGTGTGTGCGGTCGAAGGTGCGAGGGGTTGAGCGGTGGGTGGGATCGAAGGGCTGAGTGGTGTGTGGGCTTGAGGGGGGCGAGGGACTGAGTGGTGTGTGGGGTTGAGGGTGCGGGGAATCCAGAGGTGAGAGGGGGAGTGGTGGGTGAGGTGGCGGG
>NZ_LIRL01000762.1 GCF_001419795.1 Streptomyces niveiscabiei | reverse complement strand
CCCGCGCACCCCCGCCGAGGAAACCCTCACCGCCATCTGGACCGACGTCCTCGGCGCCCGGCGCATCGGCGTCCACGACAACTTCTTCTCCCTGGGCGGCGATTCGATCCTCAGCCTCCAGGTCGTCTCCCGTGCCCGCCGGGCCGGGCTCGCGCTCTCCTCGCGGGACCTCTTCCTGAAGCAGACGATCGCCGAACTCGCCCCGGCGGCAGCCGCCGTGGCCGGTGGACCTGCGGCGGAGCAGGGCCGGGTGAGCGGTCCCGTCCTGCTCGCGCCGATCCAGGAGTGGTTCTTCGACACCCACCCCGTCGGACCGCACCACTTCGCGATGTCGATGGCGTACGAACTCCGTGCCGGAGCGGATCTCGTGGCCCTGCGGGCGGCGGTGGCGGCCCTGTTGGACCGGCACGACGCCCTGCGGGGGCGGTTCCCCCGTACCGCTGCGGGGAGCCGGTGCGCGGAGATCGGCGCGGAGTCCGACGTCGACGCGGTGTTCGACGTCGTGGCCGAGGCCGACTGGGCGGAGCGGGTGCGGGACGCCCAGGCCGGGATGGACCTCGCCGAGGGACCGCTCGTCCGGGTCCTGGTGAGCGCGCGGGAGCTGGCGCTCGTCGTGCACCATCTCGTCGTCGACGGCGTCTCGTCGCGGATTCTGCTGGAGGACCTGGAGACGGCGTACGGGCAGGCCGCCGCCGGCAGGCCCGTCGATCTCGGGCCCAAGACGGCCTCGACCCGGCAGTGGGCCGAACGGCTCGCCGGGCACGACTTCGGCGGCCAGGTCCCCTACTGGCGCTCCGTCCTGGACGGCGCCCGCACCGCCCTGCCCCGGGACCGGGCCGACGGCGACACCACCATGGCCGGCGAGGCACGGCACGTCGTCCGGCTCGACGCCGAGCTCACCCGGCGGCTCCTCCAGGACGTCCCGGCCGCCTACCGGACACAAGTCAACGACGTCCTGCTCGCCGCCCTCGCCCGCACCCTGCGCCACTGGACCGGGCGGGACCGGATCGCCGTGAACCTGGAGGGCCACGGCCGCGAGGAGATCTTCGACGACATCGACCTCACCCGCACGGTCGGCTGGTTCACGGCCATCCATCCGGTCGCCCTCGAACTGCCCGACGACGGCGACCTCGGCGCCGTACTCAAGTCGGTCAAGGAGCAGCTCCGGGCCATCCCCGACAAGGGGGTCGGCTACGGCGCGCTGCGCCGGCTCGGCCTGCCCGTACCGGAGATCAGCTTCAACTACCACGGCCGCTTCGACGCCCCCGGCGCCGCGAGCAAGCTCCTCGGCGCCCCCCTTCCCGTCGGCGGCGAGGAGCACTGCCCCCAGGAGCGCCGGGCCCACCTGATCGACGTCATCGGAGTCGTCCAGGACGGCGTCCTCACCTTCACCTGGACCTACTCGCCCGACCTGCACCACCCGGACACGATCGAGAGCCTGGCCCGCCGGCTCGCCGACGAACTCGCGGGATTCGTCCGGCACTGCACCCGCCCCGACACCGGCGGCCGTACCCCCTCGGACTTCCCGCTCGTCCCGCTCACCCAGACCGAGGTGGACCGACTCGCGGGCGACGGACGGGCGGTGGAGGACGTCTACCCGCTCACGCCGCTCCAGGCCGGGATGCTCTTCCACGCGCTCTCCGATCCGGAACAGACCCCCTACCTGGAGCAGATCACCTTCGTCCTCGACGGGGTCCCCGACAGCCGGCCCCTGGCCGAGGCCTGGCAGCGCGCCCTGGACGCCTCGGACGCGCTGCGCGCCGCCGTCGTCTGGGAGGGCGTGACCCGGCCCGTGCAGGTGGTGCACCGCACCGCCCGCCTCCCCGTCACTCTCCTCGACTGGCAGGACCCGGCGGACCGGCACCCCGAACCGCTGGCCGACTTCCTCGCCCGCGACCGTGCCCAGGGCCTCGACCTGCGGGCCGCGCCGCTCATGCGGCTCACCCTCGCGCGGCTCTCCCCGGACAGTGTCCGCGTCGTGTGGACCTTCCACCACCTCCTCCTCGACGGCTGGAGCACCGCCGCCCTCCTCGCCGACGTGATCGGCCGGCGACCCCCGCACCGGGGCCGGTTCCGCACCTACCTGGAGTGGCTGGCCGCCCAGGACCACGAGGCCGGGCGCGCCCACTGGCGCCGCACTCTCGCCGGGTACGGCGAACCCCTCGCCCTCCCGTACGACCGCGACCCGGCCTGCACCCGGCGCGGCCAGTCCACCGGACGGGTACCCGTCCCGCTCGCCGACGGCGTCGCGGCACGCGTCCGCGCCTTCGCCCGCCGGCACCGCGTCACCGCCAACGCCGTCGTCCAGGGAGCCTGGGCCCTGCTCCTGTCCCGGTACGCCGGCGCACGCGACGTCGTGTTCGGGACGACGGTGTCCGGCCGCCCCGCCGACATCCCCGGCTGCGAGCGCATCCTCGGCCTGTTCATCAACACGCTGCCCGCCCGCGTCGCCGTCGACCCGTCGGCACCCGTGGCGGCCTGGCTCCAGGACCTCCAGCGCGGGCAGGCCGAGGCACGGCAGTACGAGTACGTCGCTCTCACCGACATCGAGTCCGAACTCCCCAAGGGACAGGCGCTGTTCGACACCCTGATCGTCTTCGAGAACTACCCCGTGGACAGCGCCCTGTCGGCGGGCGGGGGACCCGTCATCCGGGACATCCACGCCGAGGAGGCCACCAACTACGCCCTCGCCCTGGTCGCCGCCCTCACCGACGACCGCCTCGGCCTGACCCTCAGCCACGACCCGGCGCTCTTCGACCCGGCCACCGCCGAGCGGCTCGCCGCGCACCTCGCCCACACCCTCGACGCTCTCACCGCCGACGGCCCCGGGACACGCGTCGGCGACCTCGACGTCCTCGGCCAGGGCGCCCGGCCCGCCCTCCTCGCCCGGAGCACGGGCCCCGCCCACCGGCCCCCGGCGGCGTCGCTGCCGGAGCTGATCGAGGCCCAGGCCGCCCGCACCCCGCACGCCGTCGCCGTCGTGCACGACGACACCCGCCTCACCTACGCCGAACTCGACCGGCGCGCCCACGAGTTGGCCCGCGACCTGACCGCGCGCGGCGCCGGCCCCGACACCCCGGTCGTCGTCAGCCTCCCGCGCACCCCGGACCTCCTCGTCGCCCTGCTGGCCGTCCTCAAGGCGGGCGCGGTGTACGTGCCGGTGGACCCGGCGCTGCCCGCCGAACGCGCCGCGTACATCGTGGCCGACAGCGGCGCCCGGCTGGTCCTGACGGACACGCGGATCACCGGCGTCCCAGGACCCCTCCACAGCGCCCCCGCCGAGGCCGGCGCCTACCTCATCTACACCTCCGGCTCCACCGGCCGCCCCAAGGGCGTGCTCGTCCCCCGGTCGGCCGTCGCCAGCCATCTCACCTGGTTCGTCGAGGAGTTCGGCCTCACCGCCGACGACCGCGTCCTCGCCCGTACCTCCGTCGGCTTCGACGCGGCGCAGTGGGAACTGTGGGCACCCCTGCTGTGCGGGGCGACCGTCTGCCTCGCGGACACCGACGTGACCGTCGACCCGGACCGGCTCGCCGCCCTCGTACGGCGGCACGGCGTGACGACCGTGCAGCTCGTGCCCTCGCTCCTGGAAGCCCTCGCGGGCGCGGCCGGCGAGCGGCGGGTCCTCGACGGCGTACGGCGCCTCTTCCTCGGCGGCGAACCGCTCACCGCCCGCACGGCCGAGAAGGCGTACGGGCTCGGCGCGGAGACGGTCGTCAACCTCTACGGCCCCACCGAGACGACGATGCAGGCCGTCACCCACCGCCACGTCCCGCGCCCCGAGGACAGCGTCCCCATCGGCCTTCCGGTGGGCGGCACCCGCGCCTACGTCCTGGACCCGCTCCTGCGCCCCACCCCCCGAGGGACCACCGGAGAGCTGTACCTGACGGGCCCCCAGCTCGCCCGGGGCTACGCGGGCCGCCCCGCGCTCACCGCGACCCGCTTCGTCCCCGACCTCGCGGGCACCGGCCGCATGTACCGCACCGGCGACCTCGCCCGCCTGCGGGCCGACGGCACCCTGGAGTACACCGGCCGCGCCGACGACCAGGTGAAGATCCACGGCCACCGCATCGAACCCGGCGAGATCGACGCGACCCTCACCCGCCACCCGTCCGTCGCCCGCGCCGCGACCGTCGCCCACGACAACGACCGCCTGGTCTCGTACGTCGTCCCCCGCACCGGCGCGGAACTCGACCCGGCCGCCCTGCGCGACCTGCTCACCGCCACGCTCCCGGCGTACATGGTGCCCTCCGCGCTCGTCCGGGTCCCCGGCCTGCCGACCACGCCCAACGGCAAACTCGACCGCGCGGCCCTGCCCGCACCGGACAGCGGCGGCACGGACTTCGTGGCCCCCCGCACCGACACCGAGGAGTTCCTCGCCGCCCTGTGGCAGGAGGTCCTGGGCGCCGAACGCGTCGGCGTCACCGACGACTTCTTCCGGCTCGGCGGACATTCGATCGTGACGCTGCAACTCGTCTCCCGCATCCAGAGCACCTTCGGAATCCCCCTCTCCGTCCGCGAGTTCCACGCCGCGCCGACCGTGGCCGCGCTCGCCGACACGGTCGAGGAGAAGGTCCTCCAGGAGATCGAGGCCCTGCATGACGACGGCCCCCACGCATGACTCGCGACACTACGAGAGGAATCGGGAAGAACATGGCAGCGTCTGCGACCTCCGACGGTATGCGTTCGGTGGTGGAGGTCTTCGGGGAACAGGTGGCCAGGAAGCCCGGTGCGACGGCGGTGGTGTGCGGGGAAACGGCCCTGACGTACCGGGAGTTGGCGGAGCGCTCCGACCGGCTGGCCCGGGTGCTGGCCGGGCGCGGGGTCGGGGCGGAGTCGCGGGTCGGCCTGTCGCTCGGGCGGTCGGCGGACCTGATCGTCGCGATGCTGGGGGTGTTGAAGGCGGGGGCCGCGTACGTTCCCGTCAACCCGGCGCTCCCGCAAGAGCGTGTGCGCCACGTCCTGGCGGATGCGGGCGTCGAGCTGGTGCTCGGTGACATCGCGGGCCCCGAGGGGGAATTGCCGGAGCCCTCGGCCGACTCCTTGGCGTACGTGATGTTCACGTCCGGGTCGACGGGTCGTCCGAAGGGGGTCGCCGTCACGCAGAGTGCGATTGTCGCGTTGGCTGCTGATGCGCGGTTCGCGGGGCATGAGCGGGTGTTGTTCCACTCGCCGCACTCTTTCGATGCCGCGACGTACGAGATCTGGGTGCCGCTGCTCAACGGCGGCTGTGTCGTCGTCGCCGAGGAGGAGCTGAGCGTCTCCTTCGTCCGGGAGGCGGTGTCGCGGTACGGCATCACCGGGATGTGGGTGACGGCGGCCCTGTTCGGGGCGCTGGTCGAGGAGGACGCGGGATGCTTCCGGGGGCTCAGCGAGGTGTGGACGGGCGGGGACGCCGTACCGGCCGTGGCGGCGGCCCGGATGCTGCGCGCCTGTGCGGGACGAGGCTGGTCAATGGGTATGGCCCGACCGAGACGACCACCTTCGCGGTGAGCGGCCTGTTGTCTGCCGACGAGGCGGGCGACGGCGTGGTCCCGCTCGGAACCCCGATGGACGACACACGCGGATACGTCCTCGACGCCGGTCTGCGGCCGGTCGGTGATCGGTGCGTCAGGGGAGTTGTATCTGGGCGGAGACGGTCTGGCGCGCGGCTACTTCGGCCGGGCGGGACTGACGGCCGAGCGGTTCGTCGCCGACCCCTTCGTACCCGGACAGCGCCTCTACCGCACCGGCGATGTGGTGCGGTGGCGTGCGGACGGCCGCTTGGAGTTCCTGGGGCGTGGTGACGACCAGGTCAAGATCCGGGGTTTCCGGATCGAACTCGCCGAGATCGAGGCCGCGTTGGCCCGCTGCGAGGGCGTCGGTCAGGTGACCGTCGTGGCTCGCGAGGATCAGGGCGTCAAGCGTCTGGTGGCGTACGTCGTCGGTGAGGCGGATGTTGAGGGCTGGCGTGCCCAACTC
>NZ_LIRL01000761.1 GCF_001419795.1 Streptomyces niveiscabiei | reverse complement strand
GCGTAAAGCAGAACGCGGGTGCCGGCACCCGCGTTCTGCCGGCACCCGCGTTCTGCTTTACGCCGCCAGCGTTCTGCCCGCCGCCGCGACCAGTTCGTCCGTCGCCTTGATCGCCGTCTCCCGGCGGGCGGAGAGGGTTGGGAGGTCCGGTACGTCGCGCAGGGCGACCGCCGCGAGGACTGCTGCGCGGGCGGGGGCGGTGAGGGACGGTTGCAGGACGGATACGGAGACGAGGGGGGCCGTCAGGGCGGAGCGGGTTGCGTGGGAGGCGGTTCTGGCGGAGTGGCGTACCTCCTCCGAGGCGCCTCGCAGGCGGAGTTCCTCGCGATGCCAGAGTGCTCTGCGGTGGTCCCCCAGCGCGGCGACGAGTTCGCCCAGCGCCACGCGCAGCGCCTCCTCCCGGCGCTCGGCCCGCGCCGCCCGCTCCCCTCGCTGTTGCAGGAACCCGGCGAGCAGGCCGCCGAGGAGGGTGCCCGCCACGGCTATGACGCTGGACCACATGAAGGGTGACTCCTGGAGTGAACGTCCGTACAGGTCACCCCAGTTTCACCCACCGGAGGACAGCGCCCCCCGCCTCGGCGCGATCCCCGCCGGCACGGCGCGCGCCCGCGCGGGTGTGCCGGTCCAGCACGTCCCCCTCCGAGCCAGCAGCCTGCGCAGCCACAGCTCCAGCGCCACCAGGTCGGCGAGCCCGGCGAGCGGCAACGGCTCCCCCGCAGCCGCCGCCCGCACCGCCTTGCGTACGACGCGTGCCTCGACGAGCCCCGCCTCGGCGAGCAGCGGCGTCTCGAAGAGCGTCAGGACGCTCCCGGTCGCCGCCCGCAACCCCGCGCGCGCCGTCGCTGTCGCGGAACCCGGCGTCGGGGTTCCCCATCCGGGCGGCAACTCCCCCACCCCCGAAGCCTTCAGAACCCGGCGAAGGATCGCCGCGCGGGCCCCGGGCTGGACCCGAAGCGTCTCCGGCAGCGCCTGGCAGGCCCGCACCACCTGGTTGTCGAGGTAGGGCGCGTGGAGCCGTTGGGAGCGGATCTCGGTGGCCTGCTCCAGGACGCGCAGGTCGGCGGCGTGCCGGGCGAGAGCCGCACGCGCGCGGTGGTCGCCGGGTCTCTGTCCGGGCCCGACGGCCCCCGCGCGGGACGTGGACGACTGGAGGCGAACCGATACTTCAGCCAGCGCCTCGCCGGTGAGCCAGCGGGCGGCGGGCCCGGCGGGAGCCCAGGTGAGGGCGGCGAGGGAGGCTCCCACGGCCCCCGGCGTGTCCTCGAAACGCCGGGACAGCAGACGGTCGGCGAGGGACTCCAGGCCGGCGGCGTAGGGCGTGCGCGCGAGCCGCCGGGCGGCCCCGTACACGCGCGCGGGGACGAGCACCGACCCGTCCGCCTTCGTCAACGCGGCCATGGGCCGGACGAGATGGCGGCGTTTACGGTCCATCAGGAGGTCGGCGAGGCGGGCGGGATGCGCGTCGAGGGCCTGCCGGGCGCCGTGCCCCGTGAAGTGGTCCGCGCTGCCCGCTGCGAGCCGCGCGCGGTGCCGGGCGGCCAGGACGAGGGAGGGGCCGGGTTCGTCCGTCAGCGGGCCGTCCAGGGCCGCGTAGGGGAGCATGTCGGCGTCGCCGGTGACGACGACGTGGTGGAGGCGGGGGTTGGCGGCGAGCTCACCGGCCCGCTCCAGCTCCTCCTGCTGACGCCGGGAGGTCAGGTCGTTGAAGGTGACCGCGAGGAGCCGCTCGCCCGCGCCGGTGCCGTGCCCGAGGAGCGTCCCCGGCATCCCGGGCAGCCCGGCGGCGAGCAGGGCGAGGGTCCCCGAGGCGGGCCCGCCCGTGAGGTCCGCCCCGATCCCCGGCACCGGCATCCCGCGCGCGGCACGCCGTTCGGCGGGACCCATCCCGGGCACGGGCCCGGGGTCCATGTCAGGCACATGCCGGGGCGCCGACAGGCGCGTACGCACCGCCTCGACGAGCGCGTCCCGCACCCCCTCGACGGCGCTGTCCGGATCGGTGGACGCGGCGGCGACGGCGAGCGAGGCGACCGGCTCGTAGTTCGCGACCTCCCGCGCGCCCGCGCGAAGGACGAGCGCGTGCCCCGGGGGCACACGTCGCACGCCGTCGTAGGGCGTCGAATCGAGGAGGGCGGCCGGTACGTCGGGCGCGGCGAGCAGCGCGGCGAGGTGCCCGAAGTCGAGGTTGGCCTCGACGAGGTCGGCGAGCGGGAGCGCGGCGGTCGCGTACGCCGTACCGCCCGCCCAGGGCGTGTGGAAGACGGGGCGCGCGCCCGCGAGGTCGCCGCAGACGGTGATCCGGCGGTCGACCTGGACGACGGCGGTGTAGCTGCCGGGCCAGGCGGTGAGGTGCCGCAGGGCGCCGCCACGGGCCGCCAGCAGCCCGACGCGCAACTGCTCGTCGCTGGCGCCGCAGAGGCCGAGTACGGCGATCCTGGTGCGCTCGTCGGCGCGCACGACGCGGATCTCGTCGGGCCGCCAGTCGCCGACGGCCCACAGGGGGTCGGGATCGCCCCACAGGAGCTGCGAGCCGACCGGCTGGACGACCTCGCCGTCGAGGCCGACGGCGCCGCCGCCGTCGTACCCGCCGTAGGGGTCACCGAAGCCCGGCGCGGACCCCGCGGCGGTCATGCTCCAACCCACCAACCACCGCATCGACGCCTCCACAGGCTGTGGACAACCGGTGCACCGTACGAACCGATTCACCATGCTGCCACGAAGAACGCGCCCATGACGGAAGGCAGAACGCCTGACAGGCACCGCAACGCGCCCACGCGCGCGTGCCGTTGCCGAGGTCGGGACCCCGGTACACCCCCGCGTGCGCCCCCGCGCCCGCGACGTGAATGCGCCCCCGATACGCTCCCCCCGGACGCCCTGTGCGCCCTCGATTCCCATGGTCGGGGCCTTGATCACCCGGCGGCCCAAGGGGCGTTTTTCGGCCAAATCCGTAGCGTGACGCGGCGATTGCCGAAGCTTCCGGGAACGCCGCGCACACGCTCCGTACACGGCCCGCACGACCCTGTGCGAGCGCGCGATCCGGGAGACGGGTTCGCCCCCCGGACCGTTCCGCCGCCCGCGGGGATGTAGGCGGCGGTGTCCCCCAGCCCACTGGATCCAGTACAGCGGGCCGACCCACGCAGGGCCCATCGAAGCGCTCCCGCGATGGCCGGAGAAGAGCGCACGCACAGGCGCACGGCCACACAGCGGGAGCACATCGCGACGGACCGCTACGGAGCCCGCACTTCCGTACGGGCAACAATCCCGCCAACCGGAACAATGCCTCTTAACGCTTGGGATGCGGCGAACTACGCTGGGTTTACGAATGCCGCGTGGTTATGCCAGCGCGGCAGCCGTCTGTGTCGAGGGGTGGCGCAATGTCCAGGGAGCAACGCGGGCCGAACGAAAAACTCGGCGCCGTTCTCGCCCTCGCGGGAATCAGCAACGCGGGGCTCGCGCGTCGCGTCAACGACTTAGGCGCGCAACGCGGACTGACGCTCCGCTACGACAAGACGTCGGTCGCGCGCTGGGTGTCGAAGGGGATGGTCCCCCAGGGGGCCGCGCCGCACCTCATCGCCGCCGCGATCGGCCAGAAGCTCGGCCGGCCCGTCCCGCTGCACGAGATCGGCCTCGCCGACGCCGATCCCGCGCCCGAGGTGGGCCTCGCCTTCCCCCGGGACGTCGGCCAGGCCGTCCGCTCCGCGACCGAGCTGTACCGGCTCGACCTCGCGGGCAGGCGCGCGGGCTCCGGCGGCATCTGGCAGTCCCTCGCGGGCTCGTTCGCCGTCAGCGCGTACGCGACACCCGCCTCCCGCTGGCTCATAACCCCGGCCGACAGCTCCGTCGCCCGCGAGGCGCCCCTCGCGGAGAGCGCGGGCGCGCCGGTCAAAGTCGGCCACAGCGACGTCCGCAAGCTCCGGGAGGCCGCCGAGGACGCGCGCCGCTGGGACTCCAAGTACGGCGGCGGCGACTGGCGTTCGTCCATGGTCCCCGAGTGCCTGCGCGTGGAGGCCGCGCCGCTGCTGCTGGGCGCGTACTCCGACGAGGTCGGCCGCGCCCTCTTCGGCGCCACCGCCGAACTCACCCGCCTCGCCGGGTGGATGGCCTTCGACACCGGCCAGCAGGAGGCCGCCCAGCGGTACTACATCCAGGCGCTGCGCCTCGCGCGCGCGGCGGCCGACGTCCCCCTCGGGGGCTACGTCCTCGCCTCGATGTCCCTCCAGGCCACCTACAGAGGCTTCGGCGACGAGGGCGTCGACCTCGCCCAGGCCGCCCTGGAACGCAACCGGGGCCTCGCGAC
Source organism: Streptomyces niveiscabiei (assembly GCF_001419795.1). GTDB lineage: Bacteria > Actinomycetota > Actinomycetes > Streptomycetales > Streptomycetaceae > Streptomyces > Streptomyces niveiscabiei. Next base: position 1,811 of record NZ_LIRL01000761.1, on the reverse strand, counting down.
CGCGCGCACGATGAGCTTCTTCCGGCTCGTGGAGGCCCGCGCGCACGCCCGCGCGGGCGACGCGCACGCGGCGGGCGCCGCGCTGAGGGCCGCCGAAGGGTGGCTGGAGCGCGCGCGCGAGGGCGACAGCGACCCCTCCTGGCTCGGCTTCTACTCCTACGACCGCTTCGCCGCCGACGCCGCCGAGTGCTACCGCGACCTCAAGGCGCCCCGCCAGGTCCGCCGGTTCACCGAACAGGCCCTCTCCCAGCCCACCGAGGAGTTCGTCCGCTCCCACGGACTGCGCCTCGTCGTCTCCGCCGTCGCCGAGCTGGAGTCCGGCAACCTCGACGCGGCCTGCGAACAGGGCGTGCGCGCCGTCGAGGTCGCCGGCCGCATCTCCTCCGTCCGCACCACCGAGTACGTCAAGGACCTGCTCCACCGCCTGGAGCCCTACGGCGACGAGCCACGCGTCGTGGAACTCCGCGAACGGGCCCGGCCACTGCTGATGACACCGGCGTAGTTCTCTTCCGCGAGCACGTTTGAGGGCGTTGTCAGTGGCGCAGTGCACTATCGAGAGTGGAGGTGGTGCTCGTGTCCGGTGGGGTTCCGTACGACTGTGACGTGCTGATCGTCGGTGGCGGCATCGTGGGGCTCGCCACCGCGTACGCCGTCAGCCGTGCCGCCCCCGGGACCAAGGTCGCCGTCCTGGAGAAGGAGAGCGCTCCCGCGCGCCACCAGACCGGCCACAACAGCGGCGTCATCCACAGCGGGATCTACTACCGGCCCGGCTCCCTCAAGGCCCGGTACGCCGTCCAGGGCGGCGCCGAGATGGTCAAGTTCTGCGCCGAGTACGGCATCGCCCACGAGGTCACCGGCAAGCTGATCGTCGCCACCGACCGCGCCGAGCTGCCCCGCCTGCACGCCCTGGTCCAGCGCGGGCGCGAGAACGGCATCTCCGTCCGCGAACTCGGCGGCGCCCAGATCCAGGAGTACGAGCCCGAGGTGCGCGGCCTCGCCGCCATCCACGTCGGCAGCACCGGCATCTGCGACTACGGCGGCGTCGCCCGCGCCCTCGCGGACGCCTCCGGCGCGGAGATCCGGTACGGGGCCGAGGTCGTCCGCGTGGACCGGCGCGCGCATCGGGGGGTCGCAGTCCTGACCTCCCGGGGTGACGTCGTACGCGGGCGCGTCCTCGTCAACTGCGCCGGCCTGTACTGCGACACGCTGGCCCGCATGACCGGCGACGTACCGCCGGTCCGCATCGTCCCCTTCCGGGGCGAGTACTACGAGCTGACGCGTCCCTCTCTGGTGCGGGGACTGGTCTATCCCGTCCCCGACCCCGCGTTCCCCTTCCTCGGCGTCCACCTCACCCGGGGCATCCACGGCGACGTCCACGTCGGGCCCAACGCCGTTCCCGCGCTCGCCCGCGAGGGGTACGGGTGGGGGATCGTCCGGGGTTCCGAACTCGCCGCCACCCTCGCCTGGCCGGGCGCCTGGCGCATGGGGCGGCGCCACTGGCGCTACGGCGCGGGCGAGATCCGGCGCTCCCTGTCCAAGGCCGCCTTCGTCGACGCCGTACGCCGCATGCTGCCCGGCGTCGAGGAGGCCGACCTCGTGCGCGGCGGTGCGGGCGTCCGGGCGCAGGCCGTTCTGCGGGACGGGGGGCTGGTCGACGACTTCCTGATCCAGGAGGGCTCCCGGGCGGTCCACGTCCTCAACGCGCCCTCGCCTGCGGCCACTGCGTCGCTGCCGATCGGGAGAGAGGTGGCTCGGCGGGCGTTGGGGGTGCTGTCCGGGGCATAACGGATGTTTCCTCGCCCCCGCCGCCC
>NZ_LIRL01000760.1 GCF_001419795.1 Streptomyces niveiscabiei | reverse complement strand
ACGTTCGGCTCTCCGACCAGCACGAGTATCCCGATGCCCACGCGCGCCAGCTTCGTGACCAGCGACGTCAAGATGCGCACCGCTTACGCCCCCGCCCCTTGGCCCCCGGTTCGTCGACGGTGCCCCCGAGGCCCCGGAATCTGATGCGGCTCCACTCCAATCCGCGGCGCCACCTGCTCCGGATTACGCGTGGACCTGATCGCGAGCCCGGGAGGAAAGAGGATGAGGCGGACAGCTGTGGTGGGCTCCGGCGTGGCGGGACTGACCGCCGCGTACATCCTGGGCCGGACCTGCCACGTCACCCTGTACGAGGCCGACGACCGGCTCGGCGGACACGCGCACACCCACGAGCTGACCTCGCCGTACGACGGCCGGATGCACCGCGTGGACTCCGGGTTCATCGTGCACAACCGCCGCACCTACCCGAACCTCCTGCGCCTCTTCGACGAACTCGGCGTCGCCACGCAGGAGTCGGAGATGAGCATGTCGGTCCGGTGCGAGGGCTGCGGCCTGGAGTACGCGGGCGCGCGCGGCCCCGCCGGTCTGCTCGCCCGCCCCCGCCACGCCCTGCGCGGCGCGTACCTGCGGCTGCTCGCGGAGGTGCCCGTCTTCCACCGGGCCGCGCGGCGCCTGCTGGCCCGGGACGGCGAACAGGACCTCACCCTGGGCGAGTTCCTGGACCGGGAGGGCTTCTCGGCCTACTTCCGCGCCCACTTCATGACCCCGGTCGTCTCGGCCGTCTGGTCCTGCGACGCCGTCACCGCCCTGCGCTACCCGGCCGCCTATCTGTTCCGCTTCCTGGAGCACCACGGGCTCCTGTCGGTCGGCGGATCACCGGTGTGGCGTACGGTCACCGGCGGTTCCCGCGAGTACGTCGCCCGCGTCGCCGAACACATCACCGAGATCCGCACCGGCACCCCCGTACAGGCCGTACGCCGCCACGCCGACCGCACCGAGGTGACCGCCGGCGACGGCACCGACTCGTACGACGCCGTGGTGATCGCGGTCCACCCGGACCAGGCGCTGCGCCTGCTCGCCGACCCGACCGACCGGGAGCGGGAGGTGCTGGGGGCGTTCCGCTACTCGCGCAACACCACGTTCCTGCACACCGACACCAGCCTGCTGCCCCGTGCCCGCGGCGCCCGCGCCTCCTGGAACTACCTCATGCCGTCCTGCACGTCGGGCGCCGACCGCGTACGGGTCAGCTACGACATGAACCGGCTCCAACGCCTCGACGCCGCCGAGACGTTCGTCGTCACCCTGGGGGGCGAGGACCGCGTCGACAGCGGACGGGTGCTGGCCCGCATGGTCTACGAACACCCCGTCTACACCCCGGAGTCGGTGGCCGCCCAGCACCGGCTGCCCGAACTCGCCCGCGACGTCTGCGTGTTCGCGGGTGCCTACCACGGGTGGGGGTTCCACGAGGACGGCTGCCGCTCCGGCGTCGAGGCCGCCGCCGCGCTGGGGGCACGCTGGTGAACGCCGCCCTGTACACGTGCACGATCCGCCATGTTCGGACCACCCCGTCGCGGTACGCGCTGCGCCACCGCACGTACATGTGGCTGATCGACCCCGACCGCCCGCCCCGACTGCCCCTCCCGCTGCGGCCGTTGGCACGGTTCGACCCGCGCGACCACTTCACCGGCGGCCAGCCGTCCCTGCGCGCCGCCCTCGACGCCTTCCTCGCCGGGCACGGGATCGACCTGGAGGGCGGGCCGGTGCTGATGCTCACCCACGCCCGGGTGTTCGGGTACGTGTTCAACCCGATCAGCCTGTACTGGTGCCACGGACCCGACGGCGAACCGCGCTGCGTGGTCGCCGAGGTGCACAACACCTACGGCGGCCGGCACGCCTATCTCCTCCACCCCGACGAGACCGGGACGGCCGGTGCCGACAAGGAGTTCTACGTCTCGCCGTTCCTCCCCGTGGACGGCCGCTACCGCATGCGGCTGCCGAGACCGGGCCCCCGGCTCGACCTGACCGTGCGCCTGGACCGCGAGGCCGCCCGCACCCTGACGGCCACCGTCCACGGCACCCGGCATCCGGCGACCGTCCCGAACCTGCTGCGGGCCGCTCTGCGCCACCCCTGGTCCACCCTCGCCGCCTCGGCCGCGATCCGCTTCCACGGCATCCGCCTCCACCTGCGGGGCCTGCCCGTCCAGCCCCGACCCGACGACCACCGCACCCCGGAGAACACGACATGAGAACCGCGGACCACCGCAGCACCGCCGACACGCCCGTCGACGCCGAGCGCTGGCCGGACGTGGCCGTCGTACCCGCATCCTCGTGGCCGCGTACCGCCGTGACCGGCGCGCTGGTCCGCCGGGCGCTGGACGGGCTGCCCGTGCGGGCCCGGTTCGCCGGCCGCGACGACGCGGGACGCGGCGGCCCGCTGCTGGAGGTGCGCGACCCGGCCGCCTTCCACGCCCGGATCGGCACCGGCGGCCTGGTCGGGTTCGGCGAGTCCTACATGGCCGGCGAGTGGGACGCCCCCGACCTCGTCGCCGTCCTGACCGTGCTCGCCGGAGACCTGGCCGGCCTGATCCCGGCCCCGCTGCAACGCCTGCGCGGACTGTGGGCCTTGCGGCACCCGCACGAGGAACGCAACACCCCCGACGGCTCCCGCGCCAACATCAGCCGCCACTACGACCTCTCCAACGACCTGTTCGCCCTCTTTCTCGACGACACCCTCAGCTACTCCTCGGCCGTCTTCCGCGGCTTCCCGGCGAGCTGGGACCTCATGGCGGCGGCCCAGCACCGCAAGATCGACCGGCTGCTCGACCTCGCCGGTGTCGGCGAGGGCACCCGGCTGCTGGAGATCGGCACCGGCTGGGGCGAACTGGCCCTGCGCGCCGCCGCCCGAGGCGCCCGCGTCACCTCGCTCACCCTCTCCGCCGAGCAGCGGGCCCTGGCCCTGGAACGCGTACGGGCGGCGGGCCTCCAGGACCGCGTCGCGGTCGAGCTGTGCGACTACCGGGAGGCGGGCGGGGAGTACGACGCCGTCGTCAGCGTGGAGATGATCGAGGCGGTCGGCGCGGAGTTCTGGCCGGCCTACTTCCGCACCCTCGACGAACGGCTCGCCCCGGGCGGCCGGGTGGCGCTCCAGGCGATCACCATGCCCCACGACCGCATGCTGGCCGCCCGTGACACCTTCACCTGGATCCACAAGTACGTCTTCCCCGGCGGCCTCATCCCCTCCACCGAGGCGATCGAGGACACCGCCCGCGAGCACACCCGGCTGCGCCTGTCCCGCCGTGACGCCTTCGGCGCCCACTACGCCGAGACCCTGCGGCTGTGGCGCGAGCGGTTCACGCACCATGCCGACGAGGTCGGCGCCCTCGGCTTCGACGCGACCTTCCGCCGCCTGTGGACCTTCTACCTCGCCTACTCCGAGGCCGGATTCCGCTCCGGCTACCTAGACGTCCAGCAGTACCTGTTCACCAAGGAGAACGAGGAGACCAAGGAGAATCCCGCCCGATGAGCACCCTTGCCCCGCCCGTTGCCGCCCACCTGCGCGTCTGGGACGGCAGTGAGACCGGCCCGGCCGACGCACCCGTCGTGGTGGCGCGCTCCCGGCGCGCGCTGCGCCTCGCGCAGGCGTACGTCACCGGCGAACCCGATGTCGAGGGCGACCTCGCGGAGGGGCTGCGGACCACGTGGGCGGCCCAGCGGAAGCGGGGCCCCCACCCGCCCCGGCCGACGTC
>NZ_LIRL01000076.1 GCF_001419795.1 Streptomyces niveiscabiei | reverse complement strand
ATCACGAAAGATCGAGGCTAGTTGACCAGCGGCTTCCTCAACACCGCGCACGGACGCTGGAGTTGGCGGTCCTTTCTGCGGTCGATGAGTTCGTAGCCCAGGGCCGTCCAAAAGGCCATGCCCCGCGGGTTGTTGTCGAGGACCGCCAGACGAACCGCGGCGCGGCCCGCCTTGCGGAACCTGTCCTCGACCGCCTCCGCGATGCGGCGGCCGTGGCCCTTGCGGTGGTCGCCCACCATCAGCAGGCCGATCCAGGGGTCCGGGTCCGCCGGGTCGGGGTGGTGCGCCAACGTGACCGCGATACCGGCGAGTTGACCCTCACTGCGGGCGAGCAATACCTCGGCGTCCGGGTTCGCGAGTTCATCGGCCAGTTCCTTCGCGATCTGCTCCGGCCTGACGTCCGCCGGGTCCGGGAAGTCACCGCTCAGGGCGAGGAACGTCTCGTTCGCGGCGTACAGGGCGGTCAGTTCCGTGAGCACCGGGGCGGGGATGTCGCGATCGGGCGTGAGCGGGAGGGGCGCGAGGATCATGCCGCGAGGGTAGTCCCGCGACCCGGCAACCTTTCCCCCCGGCGCGGCGACAGAGCAGCGACTCTCCCCCGCACGGAAAGGTCCCCCACATGAGCCGCAAGGCACTTCGCAGGCACCGTCGGCGTAATACCTCGCTGGCGGTCGGTCTGCCGCTCGTTCTCGCCGCGAGCGGGGTTTTCGTCTATGGGTACGGTTCTTCCGAGGAGGCGTCGGCTGCCGCGCCGGGGTGGGCGAGGGCGTCCGCGGACGGGTTCGCGTCGGTCAACGCGCTGGGGCAGAACGGGACTTATGGCGGGCGGGACGGGAAGACCGTCACCGTCAGGACGCTCGCCGAGCTGGAGAAGTACGCGACCGCGAGTGAGCCGTATGTGATCGTCGTGGCCGGGGCGATCACCATGAACCCGGTCGGGAAGGAGATCAAGGTCGCTTCCGACAAGACGATCGTGGGGTCGGGGACGGCCGGTCACATCGTCGGTGGCGGGTTCTTCCTGGGACAGGGCGTGCACAACGTCATCATCAGGAACCTGACCATCAGGGATGCGTACCAAGGGACTTGGAACGACAAGGAGCACGACTTCGACGCCATCCAGATGGACGGCGCGCACCATGTGTGGATCGACCACAACGACCTGCGGCACATGGCGGACGGGCTGATCGACAGCCGTAAGGACACGACGTACCTGACCGTCTCCTGGAACAAACTCAGCCAGGAGAACAAGGCGTTCGGGATCGGGTGGACGGAGAACACGACCGCCGACATCACGATCCACCACAACTGGATCCGCGAGACGGAGCAGCGCAACCCTTCGACGGACAACGTCGCGCACGCGCACCTGTACAACAACTACCTTGAGGACGCGGCGAGTACGTCGATCACCTCGTCGTACGGGAACTACGCGCGCGGCAACACGAACATGGTGCTGGAGAATTCGTACTTCCAGGGCCTGAAGAACCCGGTGATCAGGGACAGTTCGGCGACGCTCGTCCAGCGGGGGAACGTGTTCTCGGGGACCAGCGGGCGGAACGAGAGCGGTGGTTCGGGCGCGAAGTGGGACCCGAAGAGCTACTACCCGTACACGCTGGACGCGACCGCGAACGTACCCGCGCTCCTCAAGTCCGGTGTGGGGCCGAGGAGTTCGATCGGTACGACAGCGACGGCCGCGGTCAGAGCCACCACGCTGACCGTCGCCCAGGACGGCTCCGGCCAATACCGCACCGTTCAGGCCGCCGTGAACGCCGTCCCCGTCAACAACCCGTCCCGCGTGGTGATTTCGGTCAAGCCGGGCACGTACCGCGAGGTCGTGAAGGTCCCCGCGAACAAGCCGCACGTCACCATCCAGGGCTCGGGCGCCAGCCGTAAGGACACGGTCATCGTGTACGGCAACGCGGCCGGGATGACGAAGCCCGACGGTTCGGGGACGTACGGGACGCCGGGCAGCGCCACCCTCTCCGTCTCCTCGGACGACTCGCAGGTCAGGAACCTGACCGTCACCAACGACTTCGACGAGGGCGCGCACCAGGACATCGCGAACCAGGCGGTCGCGCTGCTGACGCAGGCCGACCGGATCGTCCTCGACGGGGTGATCGTCAACGGGGACCAGGACACGCTGGAGCTGGAGACCGCCGCGAAGGACAAGCTCGGGCGGGTCTACATCACCAACTCGTACATCACCGGGAACGTCGACTTCATCTTCGGCCGGGCGACCGCCGTCGTGGACAGGTCGGTCATCACGCTGAAGAAGCGGTGGAACGGGACCTCCGCCGGGTACGTCACCGCGCCCAGCACCGCCGCCGGGCGCAAGGGCATCCTCATCAACAGGTCCACCGTCAACGGCGATGTGTCCAACGGGAGTTACTACCTCGGGCGGAACTGGCACCCCGGCGGCGACACGACCGTCGACCCGCAGACCACGGTTCGCGAGACGACGCTCGGCGCGGGCATCAGGCCGACGCCGTGGACGGACATGGGCGGCTTCTCGTGGAAGGACGACCGGTTCGCCGAGTACCGGAACACGGGGGCCGGGTCGGGGCCGGCGTCCTCGGAACGGCCGCAGTTGAGCGATGCGCAGGCGGCGGGGCAGGAGGTCGCGGACTGGTTGGCGGGCTGGACGCCGTCGGCTTCCTGAACTGAGCTGAACTCAACTGGGCTGACAGCTCCGCGACTTGGGTGGCCGGCTCCGCGACTTGGGTGGCCGGCCTCGCGAACCGAGCGGTCGGCTTCCTCAACTGGGCGCACGGTCACTGAAGTTGGTGCGACTCGGTCTCCAAGGGCTCGGCCGTCTCCTCCTCGACCACCACCCCCCTCTCCAGCCGGTGCACAACGTCCGCGATCCCGCACACCGCCGGGTCGGCCGACGCGAGCACCACCGCCCGTCCCTCGTCGGCGAGTTCACGGAAGTACGCGAGCAACTCGGCGTCCCCCGTGGGCTCGTCGGCGAGGATCACCGCCGGGTCGTTGATGAGCGCGCGGACCAGGGCGACCCGGCGCTGTTCGCCGGCCGTCAGGGCGCCGGGAAGATGCGCGGCGCGCGGCGTCAGCCCCGTCCGGTCGAGGAGTTCGCGCGCCCGGCGTTCGCCTTCGGCGCGCGAACCGGCGTACGGGACAAGGACGTTGCGGTACGCCGAGTGGCGGGGCAGGAGGTCGGGGGTGCGGAAGACGATGCCCAGGCGGCGCCGGCGGGTGGCGGCGCGGGCGGGTCCGGCGAGGTTCGTCATGTCGTCGCCGCCGAGGTACACCCGGCCCCGGTCGGGTGTTTCGAGGAGGGCCAGGATGTGCAGCAGGAGGGTCTTGCCCGACCCCGAGTCCCCTGCGAGCGCGGTGACTTGACCCGCCTCGAAGTCGAGCGAGACGTCGTCGAGGAGTTCGTACCTCGCGCCCCGCACGGTGTGCGACTTGCCCACGCCCTCGGTCCGCAACAGCGTGCTCAATGAGGCTCCTCGCCTACGCCCCCGGGCGACTCACCCGGAACCCGGAAACAGGCACCCTTCTTACCGGCGCGTCACCCTCGTACACCCCATCGGCGTCACCACGAAGAGTGAGCATTCAACCCGTGTGGGGGACGCGGCGCCGGAGGGGTGACGGGCGTAGGCGGCTGCCGTCCGTTCGCCGCGCCGCCTCCCGGCCCTGCGGACAAGCGAGATCCCCCCGAAGCGGTCGTCGAGGGGATCCCGGAACTTCATGAGGGCTTACGCGGAATTCACCGCACGATGGTGATCCGGTCCGCCGTCGGAGGCGTCAGTGGGGTGCCTGCCGACGAGTTCGCCGTCAGGTACTGCGCGAGGGCGGAGAGGTCGTCCGAGCCGACGAGGTCGTTCGTGCCCTGGCCGAGGGTGGGGAAGCCGTCGCCGCCGCCCGCGAGGAAGCTGTTCGTGGCGACGCGGTAGGTGGCGGCGGGGTCGATGGCCGCGCCGTTCAGGCGGATCGTGTCCGTGAGCACGCGGTCCGCGCCCGACTTGGTCAGGTCGAGGGTGTAGCGGAGGTTCGCGGACGGGAGCAGGACCTTCGGTGAGGCCGTGTTCGCGCCGCTGACCTGCTCCTTCAGGATCTGGATGACCTGCGCGCCGGTGAAGTTCTGGAGGTTGACGGTGTTCGCGAAGGGCTGGACGGTGAAGCCTTCGGCGTACGTCACGACGCCGTCGCCCTCCGCGCCCTTGGCCGCGTACGTGAACCCGGCGCGCACGCCGCCGGGGTTCATCAGCGCGAGGTCGGTCTCGGGGTCGAGGCCCTTGCCGTACGCGAGTTGCGCGTCCGCGATCAGGTCGCCCGCCGGGGACTCCGTGCCCGTGTTCGGGACGTCGGCCGAGATGTAGCCGATCGCGCGGTTGCCGATGGGCGCCGCGAGGGTGTTCCACTTGTCGATCAGCTGCGTCATGTCCGGCGCCTTGGGGACGTCCCGGGTGACGACGTGGTTCGCGGACTTCACGGCCGTACGGGCGATGTCACCCGTCCAGCGGTCGTACGTCAGCGTCGTGTCGGTGTAGAGGCGGCCGAACGACGCCGCCGAGGTGACCATGCGGGGCTTGCCCGCCGGGTCGTTGATCGTGCACACGTACGCCGCGTGCGTGTGGCCGGTGACCAGCGCGTCGACCGCCGGGGTGACGTTCTTCGCGATGTCGGCGATCGGGCCGGAGATGCCGTCGCCCGCGCCGGGGGCGTCGCAGTCGTAGTTGTACAACTGCGAGGCCGGGAGCCCGCCCTCGTGGATCAGCGCGACGATCGACCGCACGCCCTGGCGCTGGAGTTCGCGCGCGTACTTGTTGATCGTCTCGACCTCGTCCTTGAACGTGAGGCCCTTGACGCCCTCCGCCGAGACGACGCCCGGCGTGTCCTCCAGGGTGACGCCGATGAAGCCGACCTTCACACCGTTCTTCCGCCACACCCAGTACGGCTTGAGGATCGGCTTGTTCGTCTTCTCGTCGAGGACGTTCGCCGCGAGGTACGGGAAGTCCGCGCCCGTGAACTTCGTGTCCGTGTAGCAGCCGTCCTTCGGGTGGCAGCCGCCCTTCTGGAGGCGCGCGAGTTCCTTCGCGCCCTCGTCGAACTCGTGGTTGCCGACGCTCGTGACGTCCAGGTCCAGCTTGTTGAGCGCCTCGATCGTGGGCTCGTCGTGGAACAGGCCCGAGATCAGCGGCGACGCGCCGACCATGTCACCGCCGGCCGCCGTCACCGAGTACGCGTTGCCCTTGCGGGCGTTGCGCAGGTGCGTGGCGAGGTACTCGACGCCCCCCGCGTCGATCGTCTTCGTCGTGCCGTCCGGCTGGAGCTCGGTGACCCGGCCGGACGAGCCCGACGGCGGCTCCAGGTTGCCGTGCAGGTCGTTGAACGACAGCAGCTGCACGTCCTGGTACCGCTTGTACTGCGGCTTTCCGCCGTGCTTCGCGTCGTGCGCGTCCGCCGGCAGCGCGGCGGCCATGGCCCCGGCGGTGGCGATCGCGGCGGCTGCGGCGAGCAACCGGTACGTCCGTCTGCGGCCCGGCTGCGGCTGGGAACTGGCTGGCATGAGCCCCCCTGAAGATGGCTAGGAACAAGTGGCCCCGTCCGGCGCAGCCTAGATTCAACGCGCGTAGCACGACAGGGGGTTCATGGTTACATCCTGGTTTCCCTTTGCCCTGCCCTTTGCGTACGGCGGCGCGGCGCGGGCAGGTGGGGGCGGGTGCGGAGGTGTACGCGCGGGCCGTCGCGCGGCGTACGAGGGTGCCCGGCCGCCCGGTCGCCGTACCCTCGTACGCATGACCAGCGACGACTCCGTACGGCCCCGATCCCTTGAGACCCTGCCCGTCCTCGACCCCGAGCAGATCGACGCCGTTCTCGCCCTGCTCGCGGACGCCGCTCGCACCGACGGTCAGCAGGCGGTGTCCGAGCAGGGCCGGCTGAACCTGCGCGGGGGCGCCCGCGAGGGCATCTCCCACCTGCTCCTGTCCACCGGCACCGAACTCGTCGGCTACGCCCAGCTGGAGGACACCGACCCCGTCGAGGCGCCGGCCGCCGAACTCGTCGTCCACCCCGCGCACCGGGGGCACGGGCACGGGCGCGTGCTCGGTACGGCGCTGCTGAGCGCGACCGGCAAGCGGCTGCGCGTGTGGGCGCACGGCGGGCATCCCGCCGCCCGGCATCTCGCGCAGGTCCTCGGGCTGACGCTGTTCCGCGAACTCCGGCAGATGCGCCGCCCCCTGACGGACCTGAGCCTGCCCGACCCGGTCCTCCCCGCCGGCGTCACCGTCCGCGCCTTCGTCCCCGGCAAGGACGACGCCGACTGGCTCGACCTCAACGCCGCCGCCTTCGCGCACCACCCCGAGCAGGGCTCCCTCACCCAGCGCGACCTCGACGCGCGGATCGCCGAGCCGTGGTTCGACCCCGCCGGGTTCTTCCTCGCGTACCGGGGCGACGAACTGGTCGGCTTCCACTGGACGAAGGTCCACACCGCCGAGCAGCTCGGCGAGGTGTACGTCCTCGGCGTGCGCCCCGGCGTCCAGGGCGGCGGGCTCGGCAAGTCCCTCACCACGATCGGGCTGCGCCACCTCGCGGAGCAGGGGCTGCCGACCGCCATGCTGTACGTCGACGCGGACAACAAGGCGGCGGTCTCCGTGTACGAACGGCTCGGGTTCCTCACGCATGAGACGGACCTGATGTACCGCGCCGAGAGCTGAGGCTCCTCAGCGGTCCGCCGAAGGGGTGCAGGGCCCCGCGTTCGAGCGGCTGCGGGGTCCACGCCGCGCACGCCAGCGCCGTCACCGCCAGCACCAGCGCCCACCTCCAGTGCGCGCCCGGCCAGTGCGGCTCGCCCGGCAGCGCGAACAGGCCCCACCGCGCGGGGATCAGCACGGCTACGGCCATCGCCGCGAGCGTCCCTATGGCCGCCGCGCCGCCCGGTGCCGCGACGTCCGTGAAGCGGAACCTCGCGGTCGCCAGCGCCAGGGCCGTCGTCGCCATCCCGGCGGCCTCCAGGGTGACGGGGAGCGGCGAGGGGCGCGGGCCCGCGGGGACGAGGAGCAGCGCCGCCGTCCACCACAGCGCCGCCAGCGGGAGCGCGGGCGCTAGCCGCAGGGCCACCTTCAGGGGGCGGGGCGTCGGCGTCGTCTCCGTGATGTTGCGCGAGCGGTCGTCCAGCAGGAACGCCAGCGCCAGGGCGCCCAGGAGAGCGGTGACCCTCAGGAGGTTCAGCGCGGAGAGGGCGCCGGGGGGTGTGTCCGCGATGCGCGTCGAGGCGGCGAGCACCAGCCCGGCGCCGGCCGCGAGGGCGGGGGCGAGGCGGGGGGTGGAACGCC
>NZ_LIRL01000759.1 GCF_001419795.1 Streptomyces niveiscabiei | reverse complement strand
CCGCAGCACCGCTCCCGTCGTGTACGCCGCCTCCCCCGACAGCAGCCACGCCACGGCCCCCGCGATCTCCTCGGCCCGCCCCGGTCTCCCCAGCGGGATTGCCGAGGCCGCCCGGTGTGCTCGATCCGGGTCGCCCATCGCCGCGTGCATCTCCGTGTCGATCATGCCGGGCGCGACGGCGTTGACGCGGATGCCGTCGGGCCCCAGTTCCTGGGACAGGCCGACGGTCAGCGTGTCGACGGCCGCTTTGCTCGCGGCGTAGTGCACATAGTCCCCGGCGCTGCCGAGCGTTGCCGCGGCGGACGAGATGTTGACGATCGCCCCGGCGCCCCGGGGGGCCATCAGCTGCGCCGCCCGGCGTGAACACAGCAGTACGCCAAGGAGGTTGACGTCCACGACGCGCCGCAGATCCACGGGGTCGGCGTCCGCGAGGCGGCCCAGCGGCCCGGTCACCCCCGCGTTGTTCACGAGGCCGGTCACCGCGCCGAGCTGCCCCTCGGCGACCTCGAACAGCCGCTCCACATCGGCCTCGACGGACGTATCGACCCGTACGACGACGGCACGCGCACCGGCGTCCCGCACCACCCCGGCCACTCCCTCCGCCGCGCCGGCGTCCCGGACGTACCCGACCGCCACGTCGTGCCCCTCAGCCGCGAGCCGACGGCAGATCGCCGCGCCGATGCCCCGGCTCCCGCCGGTGACGACAGTGACAGGGGACATGCGGCCTCCGGGGTGTGCGACAGCGAACCTCACGGTACGTCCACAGCCTGACATACCGCGTCGGCCGCGAAATGGGCTCGTTCGTTCGGCAAGGGCGGGAGTCGGCAGGTGAGGCCATCCGGCCTTTGGCGCCCGTGCCTGTTCAGGTCGGCACTGTTACCGTGCCGATTCGTGAGCACGGACATCCACGGCGGCATCGAGTTCCGTCACCCCGGCGCCGGCACCGACTACTACGACGGTGAGCCGTGGGTGATGGCCATGGACCTCTGGCCGTTGTACGACCAGACCGACTACGCGGCCTTCGGCAGTCTCTTCGGCGTGCGCAACCACGCGGGCTTCCACCCGCTCGCACCGGACCGCGGTCTTCCCGTCGACCTGTCGAGTGGTCTGCGCTCGCAGCTCGAGTCCTGGGTCGCGGCGGGAGACATGTACGGCGCGAGCTGGGTCAGTTGGGCGGAGCTCGCCTCACTGGATCCCGCGGCCACGCCGGGGCACTTCGTCGGCCGGCTGACCTGGCACGCGAAATCACTGCCCTCCGTCCTGCACCAACAGCTCGTGCCCGACCCATGGCCGCCGGAAGCCCTGGCCGCGGTGGGCATGCCGCCCCCGGGCCCGCACAGCACGACGGGACCTGTCGAATGGACCACCGACGAACTGACGTGCAGATACGAACCGTTGACCGTCGGCACTGTCCTGGGTCCTGAGACCCACTGGCCCCATGTCTTCGCCGTGATGAAGGCTCTGGCGGACCGTTTCGGCGACGACGGCGTCCGCCTCGTCGTAGCGTTCGACTGACAGCCGTCTGCCAGAGCGGCGTTGAGTGAACTGTACGGTGGCCGGCTCGGACAGCCGGGAGGTCTGCCCGTTCCTCACTGTCTTGAGCCGGGCCGATGGGCTCGCGCCACAGAACACGTTCGCCGGATGCGGAACCGGACAGGGCTCCCGGGGAGGTGCGGCAGCGGAGCCGACAAGGACGTCCGGTGTAGAGGGCAAGCCGTTGAGCGGGGCGGACCTGGAACGGGCGACGATCACCGGCACAGACCTCGTCGGCTACGAAGTGCAGCGGGAAACCGCCGCCACCTTCGCGTCCCGCAAATCGGCGGACCCTGCCGAATGCGCGCCCGCCATGCGGGCGGTGGGCGGCAGTAGCGGTTTCGCGGCCACCGCGCGCACCGCCCGGCTCGTCTTCCCGAAGGAGCGCGGATCCAGTGCGCACATGACCCTCGCGTCGCACAGCCCGGGAGATGCCAGGCAGGTGATCGACGCGTTGCGGACGGCCGCCGAGCGGTGCGAGACCTTCAAGGACATCCTGGTGGACTTCGACTACGACGCGATCCAACTCCAACCCGACCCTGGCTACGGCGATGAATCCGTGTCCCTCCGGCTCACGCAGCTGGCGTCGTACGGCGAGGGCGATGAGCCGGTCCGGGTGCCTCACGCGGTGGTGGCTGTCCGACAAGGGGCCACGGTCGTCATGTTCACCACGCTCAACCGCCCCTTCGGGCCACGCGGCAAGGAGCCGGTCGCCGTACCGAAAGCGATCATCGAGGCACAGCTGAACAAGCTGATGGCTGCCAAGTGACGGCGTCCACAGCCCGAGGCGGCGACCGAGCCGGCACATCTCCCGTTCAGTCCCTGCGCAGATGCGCGAGCGCCGCCTCGTCGATCTCGTACGGCCGTTCCTCCGGCAACAGCGAGGCCGCCGCGTCCAGTTCACCCGCCCGCACGTGCGCGTGGACCTTCTTCGCCAGCCCGGTGACGTCCTCGATCCCCACGATCCAGTCGTCCGCGTACCGTTCCGTCGCCTCCCCCGCCAGGCCCAGTTGGAGAGACCGGTGGGGCAGTGGGGCCAGCCGCAGATCCCGCTCCGGATCCCACTGCACCCGCGCCGGCGCCCGCTTCAACTCCCGCTTCCACTCGGCGAGTTCCCCGTGCAGTTCCGGCACGTGATGCGAAAGGCAGGCGTTCCGCAGCGCCCACTCGAATCCCTCGCGTCTGATCTCGACGGCGAGCACCGTCTCCTGCCCCTCCTTCTCGCCCCACCCGCAGCGGTACATCATCCACAGGAACGAGGGCTTGATCCAGGTCATCCGTGTCCGGCTCCAGGCGGGCGGGAAGTGGCCGTCTCGGGCTGCGGGGAGGCCGATTTCGGGGCGGTAGGCCTGGTAGACGGTGAGGGTGGTGTCGGTGTGCTGGGCTCGGATCTGGTGCTTCGGATGTTCCACGGCGCAAGCCTCGCCGCAGGGGTGGGGGCGGGGCCAGTGAATATCAACTCAAGGACGGTTTGCGACGGCCTCTTGGCTCCGCCTCCGTGATCCCCAAGACTCGGTCGTATGACCCAGCGTGTGGAACTTGCCACCGTGATGGACCGGTTGGCCGTCGACGAGCTGATCACCGACTATGCGAGGGCCGTGGACGACGCCGATTGGGGGGCGTACGAGGCACTGTTCGCGGGGGAGGGGCGG
>NZ_LIRL01000758.1 GCF_001419795.1 Streptomyces niveiscabiei | reverse complement strand
GGGGAGGGTGGGGGGCATGAGGGCGGCGAGCGACACGGACCTCGTACGGACGGTGGCCGGTGGCGTCGGCATCGCAGCGCCGACGAGGACGCACGGCACCGACCTCACACAGACAGTGGCCGGTGGCGTCGCAGGGCCGGCGAGGGCACTCGGCACCGGCCTCGCGCAGACGGCAGCCGGTGGCGCCGGCATCGTACGGATCGGTCTCCTACGGACCAGCCCCCTGCGGGCGGTCGTGCAACGTGGGTGCAACGTCCGGGTGCGTAGCGTCCGTCGGAGCTGTCCAACGGCGGGCAGCGCCGGTGAAGGAGGCATGGGATGACTCGTTACGCCGCGCCCGGGTCGGAGGGGGCGCTCGTCTCCTACCAGGGGCGTTACGACCACTTCATCGGCGGGGAGTACGTGCCGCCGGTGCGGGGGCAGTACTTCGAGAACCCGAGTCCGGTGAACGGGCAGCCGTTCACGGAGGTCGCGCGGGGCACGGCGGAGGACGTGGAGAAGGCGCTGGACGCGGCGCACGCGGCGGCGCCCGCGTGGGGGCGCCGGTCGGCGACGGAGCGTTCGGACGTCCTGCTGAGGATCGCCGACCGGATGGAGGCGAACCTGGAGGCGCTGGCGGTCGCGGAGAGCTGGGAGAACGGCAAGCCGGTGCGCGAGACGCTGGCGGCGGACATCCCCCTGGCCATCGACCACTTCCGGTACTTCGCGGGGGCGGTGCGCGCGCAGGAGGGTTCGCTCAGCGAGGTCGACGAGGACACCGTGGCGTACCACTTCCACGAGCCGCTCGGGGTGGTCGCGCAGATCATCCCGTGGAACTTCCCGATCCTGATGGCGACGTGGAAGCTCGCGCCGGCGCTGGCGGCGGGCAACACGGTCGTGATCAAGCCGGCCGAGCAGACGCCCGTGTCGATCCACTACTGGATGTCGCTGATAGCGGACCTGCTGCCGCCGGGTGTCGTGAACATCGTCAACGGCTTCGGCCTGGAGGCGGGCAAGCCGCTCGCGTCGAGCCCGCGCGTGGCGAAGGTCGCGTTCACCGGGGAGACCGCGACCGGGCGGCTGATCATGCAGTACGCGGCGGAGAACCTGAAGCCGGTGACGCTGGAGCTGGGCGGGAAGTCGCCGAACATCTTCTTCGACGACGTCTGGGACAAGGACGACGACCTGCGCGACAAGGCCCTCGAAGGGTTCACGATGTTCGCGCTGAACCAGGGCGAGGTGTGCACGTGCCCGTCCCGAGGCCTCATCCAGCGCGGCAACTACCCCGACTTCCTCGCCGCGGCCGTCGCCCGCACCGAGCTGATCAAGCCGGGGCACCCGCTCGACACGGAGACGATGATCGGCGCGCAGGCGTCCAGCGAGCAGCTCGCGAAGATCCTCTCGTACATCGAGATCGGCCAGAAGGAGGGCGCGAAGGTCCTCACGGGTGGTGAACGCGCCGAGTACGACGGCGAGTTGAAGGGCGGCTACTACGTCCGTCCGACCATCTTCGAGGGCGACAACCGGATGCGCGTCTTCCAGGAGGAGATCTTCGGGCCGGTCGTCTCCGTCGCCGGGTTCGACGACTTCGACGACGCCATCAAGATCGCCAACGACACGGCGTACGGCCTCGGCGCGGGCGTCTGGACCCGCGACGTCAACACGGCGTACCGCGCGGGCCGCGCGATCCAGGCCGGCCGCGTGTGGACCAACTGCTACCACGCGTACCCCGCGCACGCGGCGTTCGGCGGCTACAAGCAGTCGGGGATCGGCCGGGAGACGCACAAGATGATGCTGGAGCACTACCAGCAGACGAAAAACCTCCTCGTCTCGTACTCGCCGAAGAAGCTGGGCTACTTCTGAGCCCTGAAGCCGGAAGAACAGTCGCAACAGCGCAGGGCCCGGGCCTCCGAGGAGGTCCGGGCCCTGCGGGGAGAGGCTGTCATTCAGTGGGGCTATGCCTCAGTTCACGGGCTTTGGCCGCCCACTCCCCCACCCTGGCGATGGCGGAGGTCAGTTGCTTCACCGCGGTGGAGATCTCCTTCACCGGCTTGCGGAGGAGCCGACTCAGCTGAGTCATGGCGCCTGCCGAGGTACCGAAGAAACGGATCTGCACCAGGCTTTCCTGCGCGGTCTCGTCCAGGGAGATCAGCTGTTCCAGAAACTCATCCGTGCCCTCTCCGCGCTCGTCGGGCGGCGTCATCTCGATGAGCGAGAGCGCGGCTCGCACTCCGCTGTCCAGAGTCGCCATTCGCCCCGCGAACGCGGTGGCGACAGTGTTGAGTTCGGCTGCCGGAGCGCTGATCGTCTCCGCATACCGGGCAATGGCGGCGAGCCGTGCGCTCATGGGCGCATTCGCCTCGCTCAGATCGGCGATCTCGGGACTGGCCTGCTCGGTCAGCGATCCGATCGTCTCGATGGCCTTCGTGATCGCGTCCATGTCGGCGGTCACCTCTTCCAGCCCGCCCTCAAGCACGGCGAAGTTGTCGAGCAGACCGGGCGAGTCCTCTTCCTCCCCTGTCCCGGCGTCCGAGACGGAGGTCGCCCCGCCTTCGGCCTGGAGACCGCGCAGCACCCGCGCAGGCGTGAGGAGTTCGAAGCCGTCCCGGAGTCCGGCTTCCAGCGCGTTCTCGATCTCCTTGCGCGCCCCGGCCAGATGGCTGCGCGTCCGCTTGTAGCGGATCGTCCGGATCGACGCGATGTCGAAGGGCAGTTGTCCGGTCTCCCCGATGTGGATCGTGGGCTTGCCCGTGATGTGCCGCAGCCCCAGCTCGTACATCACGTTGGGGTTGCCGCCGCTGACGTCGGCGATGACCAGGTCCGACTCGACGACGTACCGGCAGATCTGCTCGTTGATGTCACCGGCGTTCGCGATGCCGTCCGCACGCACGGCATTGATGCCGTACTTCTCGCAGGCGGGGACGATCACCTCCTCGAAGATGCGCAGGTGATGCTCGAATGCCTCGCGTTCGGGGCTGTTGTGGACGGCGTGGAAGTCACCGATGGGACCGACGACGAAGCACATGCGGGGCTGGTCGGACTCGTGTCCGAGCGTCTGTGGAGCGGTCATTCGGAAACCTCCGATGCGCGGGTCTGAATGTCGTGGGGCTGGGCTGCGGGTGCGGTGTCGTTCTCCAAGGGGACGGCGTACACCGGCCGTTCCTCGATGCCGAGGGTGCTCAGCAAGTAGGCGGTGGGGATGCGGTACTGCCCGCCGACCCGCAGGACAGGGCACGGGAAAGCACCGAGGCGGATCAGCTTGTAGGCCGTCGCCGGGCAGATGGCGAAGGCGCGGGCGGCTGTGCGCAGGTCGACGCTCAGGGGGAGGTCGAGGGCCTCCGCGAAGCCGAGCGGGAGGCCGGACCGCCCGCTCACCGTCGGGTCCCCGTGGAGCGCAGGGTCAAGGTGCCGATGAGCTCGGCCTCCTCGTGTCGGCGGGCCCGGAACACCAGGTCAGGCAGGCGGGTACCGGTCCGTCGGCCGTCGCGGCGAGGGCGCGGCTCGGCGAAGCGGATCGTGGCGTACAAGCCCTCACGGCGAGGCGGAGGAGTGATGTGCAACTGCCACCCCTCCGGTGGGTCGGGCTGTTCCTCCGCCGGGACGGAGGCGTGGCGCGCTTCGGCGAAAGCACCGATGTCGACCACGGGAACCTCCCGCGTGACGCGCCTCGCGTAGGCCCACATCTGGTTCACTGCCTCCTTGATCAGACAACCGCCCAGTTCCGGGGTGTCCGGGTCCACCGTGTCGAGGGCGGCAAGCACAGCCAGAAGTGCCTCCGCCTCCAGATCGGCCCGGTCGAGCCGCCGCCAGCAGCGCAGGATCCGGTGCAGATTCCGGTACAGCCCGGGGAGGGTGAGCCAGACGACGAGCAGCCGCCCGTCGCCGTTCTGCGGCTCCTGCTGCGCCTCGACGACGGCCTGCCGCCAGACCGCCGCCCCCAGCGCCGCGTCCCTCAGCGGGCCGTAGAGCGCGCTCCTGCTCTCCTCCAGGGAAAGCAGGACGGCCTGGGAACCGATGTGCACGGTGAGAGACGAGCGCGTGGCGTCGGGCGAACCGAGAACGGCCCTGTCGATCCGGGTGAAGACGCTCCCGGGTCCGATCGATGTCATCCCTCCCCCTTTCCGGCCTTGTCGGGTCCGAGATGGGTCAGGGCGGTAGCGGTTCGGGCGCAGACACCCGCGAGGTCGGTCAGGGCCGACCGCACCTTCACGTGCCACGTCGCACGGATCCGGTTCGTCGTGGTGTTCCGGCGTCCGGACCATGTGTCCGACGAAGCAGGCGGATGAAAGTGGATGCCGCCGTACACGGCGTGGCCGACGTTCACCCCGTAGTCCGCCCATTGGCTGTCGCTCCGCTCACGCCAGAGCGGGTCCTCGTCGTGGGCTGTCATCAGGCCGGCCCGGAGCCGGCCGGAGGAGTCACGGGCAGGCCGACGGTGAGGCCGCCGACGACGTCCCTGCCGACAGCGGCGCCCTGGTGGACGTACTGGGACAGGGATGCCCGGCGGGGTTCACCGGTCTCCGGCGAGGAGTTCGGCTCCAGCGCGGACCTGACGGCGTCCGGCGTGTGGCCCGGCACGCGGATCCAGCCGTAGCCGCCGAACTCCTTCACCCGCACATGGACCCGGACGTACTGCGCGGGGTCGAGATCCCGCTGTCCGGACCGCACGACGTCCTGATACAGCCCGTCGGACACGATGACAGCCAGATCCGCCGTGGTGAGGGTGGCGAGTACGGCTCGAATCTGGGGTGCGTTGATGTACCGCGCCACTGCGACAGGGGCCGGACCGGCATGGCCGAGAGCCGCGTTCGCGACCATGCCGGTGGCCACGGCCACCCGGAGCCTGACCCGCTGCGCGGCCGGCCGGGCGTTGCGGTCCCCGAGGCGGACCGCGAGATGGTGGACGAAGGAGCCCAGCAGGGCATTCTCCGGCGTCGCCTCGGGGAGGACGGCGAACTCCAGGTCACCCTGCGGCTGACGCGTCCAGGCCCCGCGGTCCAGGCCGCTCGACGCCGCTGCCTCGTCCAGCATCCGGACCAGGTCGGACTGGACGGCCGACTGCGTCCGGGTGTCGAGGCGGCTGTACTGCTCCACGTCGGCGGCGAGACACAACCGACGGTGGGCCAGGTCGTCCGGTGGACGGGGATGAGAGAGATCGTTCACGACAACTCGCCACCTTCCAGAGGGGGTTGGGTGTGGTGCACGCCAACTGTCGGAGGAAGGGGCGAGGCCCGTCCAAGAAGCCGTATTAATGCGGCTTGCTTGCCGTGTTCGCAGGTGACGCGCTCAGAGGCGTGCCGCCTTGCGCAGACGGGCCATGTCCTCGACGGAGGTCCGCTGGGAGCCGGTGGTGATGATCTTGCGCTGCCTCAGGCGGGCGAGAGCCTTGTGCACGCTGTCCGTGGTGGAGGCAGTCAGGGCGGCGAACTCCGACTGGGACAGAGCCACCTCGATCCGCACCTTGTTCCAGTTGGGTCCCCTGAGCGTGTCCGCGGGCCGTCCGTACGACTCGGCGAGTTCGACAAGGACGCGTGCCAGCCGAACCTGAAGCGAGAACCCGCCGAGTTCGACCCTCAGGCGATCGGACCGACGCAACCGGCCGCAGAGCACCCTCGTGAGCGGCAGCGACGTCTCTGGATGGGCGAGGAGAAAAGCCTTCAGTTCATGTTGTGGAATGACAGTGCCGACCACGTCCCCCCAACAGGTGACTGTGGCCGATCGTGGTCCGTCGTCCAGCGCCGCCACCTCGCCCACGACGTCCCCGGCGGTCTTGATGTCCACGAGCTGCACCCGATCACCCAACCTGACGCTCACCTTGACCCAGCCCTCGTGGAGGACCACCAGTTCGTGTTCGCGGTCACCCTCGTGCATGAGTACGTCTCCCGCGGCGTACCGCCGTCGAGTACCGAGCCGAGTGAAAGCGGCGCGTGCTTCGGGCGACAATGAGGGTTTTCAGCGGTGCCG
>NZ_LIRL01000757.1 GCF_001419795.1 Streptomyces niveiscabiei | reverse complement strand
GAGGTCCTCGCGGGGGCGGAGGCGCTGGACCGGGGGGTGCGGTGGGTGCATGCCGGTGAGGTGCCGCACATCGCCTCGCTCCTCAAGGGCGGCGAGCTGCTCCTCACCACCGGGTACGGCCTCGGCACCCGCCCCGCCGAGCAGCGCGCGTTCGTCCGCACCCTCGCGGAGCGGGGCATCGCCGCGCTCGTGGTCGAACTGGGGCCCCGTTTCACCCGGTTGCCGGCCGCGCTGATCGAGACGGCGCGTACGACGGGGCTGCCGCTGGTCCAACTCCACCGCGAGGTGGCCTTCGTGACGGTCACCGAGGAGATCCACACGGAGATCGTGAACGGTCACTACGCGCTGCTCCAGCGGGCGGAGGAGGTGCACCGGCGCTGCACGGACGCGTTGCTGGGCGGCGGGGGGATTCCGCACGTCCTCGGCATCCTCGGGGAGTTCAGCGACAACCCGGTGTTCCTGGAGACAGCGGAGGGACACCTGCTGTACGCGGCGGGGGCGGGCCCCGAGGGGGCTGATCCGCTCCAGGTGTGGGAACGGCTGCGGGGCCCGGGCCGGGAGGCGCCGTCGGGGACGGTGGTGGTGGATGTGCCGAGCGGATCCGGGGGCGCCGGCAGTGCTGCGGTGCGTTCCAGGCTCGTGCTGCTTCCCGTGCGCGCCCCCCTCACCCCCGTGCACCGCATCGCCGCCGAACGCGCCGCGGGCATCCTCGCGGTCGTGCTGATGCAGGCGCGGCAGGAGGAGGAGCTGGCGGCGCGTGGGCGGGGGGATTTTCTCAGCGACCTCGCGGAGGGGCGGATCGGCGCGGAGGACGCGCCGGCTCAGGCGAGGGTGCTGGGGTTCAAGCCCGGCGCCGGGCCCCTGCTGCCGGTCGTGATGCGTCTCGGCGACCCCGGGGCGCTCACGGCGAGGGCGCTCGCGGAGGAACTGGCGTCGCTGGGCGTCCCGGTGCTGCTCGGCGTGCGCCCCGTGGAGGGGCGTGTCCTGGTCCTCCTGGGCCTGCGCGCGGAACAGGACCGCGCGGCGCTGGCCGACCGGGCGGCAGCCGCCCTCCACGCCGGGGCGGACCGAGCGGGTACCCGGCGCCCGGGTTCCCCGCCGCCGGTCGTCGTCGTGGGAGTCCCCGGCACCTGGGCAGCGGCGGCGGCCGGCCTCCACCACGCGACCGAGGCGGCGACAGCGGCCCAGGGCCTCCCGCCCCAACCCTGGTACGACGCCCGCCACTTGGACACGGACCTGCTGCTGTGGCGGCTGCGGGACCACCCGGACCTGGCGGCGTTCGTGACGCGAGCGATCGGCGCCCTGCGATCCCACGACGCCAGAGCCAAGCCGCCGCTACTCCCCACGCTGGAAACGTACTTGGCGCACGCGGGCCGCAAGGCGGAGACGGCGAGAGAACTCCACCTGAACCGCCAGACGTTGTACAACCGCCTGGCGAAGATCGGCGAGTTGCTGGGAACGGACCTGGAGGACCCACAGACGGTACTGACCTTGAGCCTGGCACTGAGGGCAAGAAGGTACGTGTCCTGAGCCGCTACCCGATGGGCCGAGGCTGGGTCAACTCGTCGTAGACGCTCAGGACTTGAGCCACCGTCTCGTCCTCCGTGGGCCAGCTCCCCACCTGCCGCTCCCCCGACTCCCGCAGGGCGTCCCGCCGTTCCGCGTCCCCCAGCAGCCGCACCACGGCCCCCGCCAACGCCTCCGCGTCTCCCACGGCCACCAACTCCGCCGCGTCCCCCACGAGTTCCCGCACCCCGCCGGTCAGCGGAGCGACCAGCGGCACCCCGGCCCGCAACGCCTCCTGCGCGAAGACGGACCGGGACTCGTCGGCCCCCGGCAGCAGCGCCAGATCGGCGGCCCCCAGCAGTTCGGGAACGTCGTCCCGGCGCCCGACGAGCAGCACCGGCAGCCCTTCCCGGTCGATCCGCGCCTGCAACTCCCCCCGCAGCGGCCCTTCTCCGGCGACGACGACGAGCGGCACGGGATCGAGGAACCGCCAGGACCGGGCCGCGTCGAGCAGCACCTCGTACCCCCGATACCGGTCGAGCGATCCGACGGCGAGCAGCAACGGCCGCTCGCCGACCCCGAGTTCGGCCCGCACCTTGTCCCCCGGCAGCACACCGGAAGCCCGCTGCCCCGGCAGGGACACGGCCGCGAGCCGGGCGTCCCGGGCCCCCGTGCGCCGGGCCCGGTCGACGAGGTCGGAGGTGGTCCCCAGCACGACGGTGGCCGCCTTGACGACACGCCGCTCCAGCACGCGCAGCAGATGCGCGCGAGCCCCCTCGGCGCGGGCCCCGTTGTGCCAGGTGACGATCAGCGGCGTACGGCGTCCGCTGAGCGCGAGGACGGCCCGGAACGAGGCGTGCAGCCCGTGCGCGTGCACCAGGTCGGCGTCGGAGCAGGCGGCCCGCAGCGCGGCCACCGACCCTGGATCGCTGCTGCGCGGCACGGGCACGTGGTCCGCGCCGGCGCCGGAGAAGTCGTAGGCGTGATCGGACTCGGAGGGGGCGCACACCGTGACCCGTACGCCCCGC
The DNA here is from genome assembly GCF_001419795.1 of Streptomyces niveiscabiei. Lineage (GTDB taxonomy): Bacteria > Actinomycetota > Actinomycetes > Streptomycetales > Streptomycetaceae > Streptomyces > Streptomyces niveiscabiei. The sequence goes on along the minus strand of NZ_LIRL01000757.1, from coordinate 2,016 downwards.
GCGACGAGCCCGGCGGTCAGCGAGCGCACGTGCGCGCTGCTGCCGGCGTTGCCGCCGCCGAGCACCTGCACGGTGCGCAGCGGCGCCTGGCCCTGGGACGAAGGGCTGCTCACGTGGCTCACGTGGCCGGAACTCCTGGTTCGGCGGGGGACGGTCACGAAGAAACGTACCGAAGGAACGCACGGAGACCCGCCCCGCGCACCTTCCTCCGTGTCCTCCAAGGATGCCAGCACGTACGGGTGTTCCGGACCGCCCGGCGGCCGTGGACCCCCGCACTTCAACCCTCTTGTCACCCACATGAGTGACGCCGTCCGGTTACGTACGAACAACCTCTCCACGGGTCGAGAACTTCGCACACCCGGCCGTCACAGCACCCCCGGACGACCCGCACATCACCCGTCCGGCCGACAGGGGCCGGGGGCGCGCCCGTGCGGAGCGCGCCCCCGGCAAGACCCTCTACGCGTCCGCGCGAGCCGTCGCCAGGAGTTCCTCCGCGTGCGCCCGGGCCGTCTGCGAGTCCTCCTGCCCGGCGAGCATCCGGGACAGCTCCCGGATCCGTTCCTCGCCCTCCAGGACCTTCACGCCGGAGCGGGTGACGGACCCGTCGTTGGTCTTCTCGACCAGCAGCTGCCGGTCGGCGAAGGCCGCGACCTGCGGAAGGTGGGTGACGACGACGACCTGCGCGGACTTGGCGAGCTTGGCGAGCCGCCGGCCGATCTCGACGGCCGCCTTGCCGCCGACGCCGGCGTCGACCTCGTCGAAGAGGTACGTGGGGACGGGGTCCGTGCCGGCGAACACGACCTCGACCGCGAGCATCACGCGCGACAGCTCACCGCCGGACGCGCCCTTGGCGATCGGCCGGGGCGGGGCGCCGGGGTGCGGGGCGAGCAGCAGCTCGACCTCGTCCGCGCCGGAGGGCCCGTACGCGACCCTCCGGCCGCCGACCTCGACGCCCTCGGGGTCCTCGGTCTGGCGGATCGCGAACGACACGCGCGCGTGCGGCATCGCGAGGGAGGCCAGCTCGGCGGTGACGGCGGCGGCGAAGCGGTCGGCGGCCTCGGTGCGGGCGTCGGTCAACGCCTGGGCGAGGGCGCCGAGTCCGGTGCGCAGGGCGTCGCGTTCGGCGGTGAGTTCCGCGATGCGTTCGTCGTCGGAGTCGAGTTCGGTGAGGCGGGCGGCGCTCGTCTCGGCCCACTCCAGGACGGCGTTCACGTCCGCGCCGTACTTGCGGGTCAGGGCGGTGAGGGCGGCGCGGCGCTCCTCCACGGCCGCCAGGCGCCGGGGGTCGGCGTCCAGGTCGTCGGCGTACCCGGCGAGTTCGCCCGCCACGTCGCCGAGGAGGATGCCGATCTCGCCGATGCGGTCCGCGAGCGCGGCCAGCGCCGGGTCGTGCGAGCGGACGGCCTCCAGGGCGCGCTGGGCGCCCGCCACGAGGGTCGCCGCGTCGATGCCCTCCGGGTCCTCGGGGTTGCCGGCGAGGGCGGCGTGCGCGAGGGTCGCGGCCGAGGACAGCGCCTCGGCGTGCCCGAGCCGCTCCGCCTCTTCTGCGAGCTCGACGTCCTCCCCGGGGCGGGGCTCGACCCCGGCGATCTCCTCCAGGCCGAAGCGCAGCAGGTCGGCTTCCTGCGCCCTCTCCCGCGCGCGCGTGGTGATCTCGTCCAGCTCGGCGGCGACCGCCCGCAGCCGCCGGTACGCCTCGCCGTACTTCGCGAGCTGCCCGGCCACGGCGTCACCGGCGTACCGGTCGAGCGCCGCCCGCTGCCGGGTGAGCTTCAGCAGGCCCTGCTGATCGGTCTGCCCGTGCACGGCGACCAGGTCGTCGGCGAGTTCGGCCAGCACGCCCACGGGCACGCTCCGCCCGCCGACGTGCGCCCGCGACCGGCCCTCCGCCGAAACGGTACGGCTGATGAGCAGCGCCCCGTCGTCCAGCTCGGCCCCCGCCTCCTCGGCCCTGAGGGCGACGGCGGCCCCCGAGGGCAGGGAGATCCGCCCCTCGACGACGGCCCGCTCGGCCCC
>NZ_LIRL01000756.1 GCF_001419795.1 Streptomyces niveiscabiei | reverse complement strand
GGTGAACCAGCCGACGGTGCGGGAGAGGTCGAGGGAGCGCGGCATGCTGTCGACGGCCTGGCGGCCGTGGCTCTCCAGGGTGACGACCAGCGGGCGGGGTCCGCGCCAGCGCTGGAAGGCCATGGTCAGGGCGGTGAGCAGGAGGTCCTCGACGGTGGCGTGGAAGGCGGCCGGGAGGTCGGTGAGCAGGGGGAGCGTCTCTTCGCGCGACAGGGTCAGCGTGGCGTGGGAGGGCGGGCCCTCAGCGCCGGGCAGGGGTTCGACGTCGCTCAGGACGGTGCGCCAGTACGGGAGTTCGGCGGCGCGGGCGGGCCGGACGGCCTCGGCGGTGAGCGCGCGGGCCCAGGTGCGGAACGAGGTGGGGACCGGGTCGAGGGGCCGGGCGCCGTCGGTGCCGGTGGCCAGGTCCCAGGCGCGGGCCAGGTCCGGCAGGAGGACGCCCCAGGACACGGCGTCGACGGCGAGGTGGTGGATGACCAGCAGCAGCCGGCCCGGTTCGCCCGGCCCGGCGTCGAACCAGACGGCCTGGACGACCCGGCCCGCGTACGGGTCGAGGCGTCCGCGTGCGGCCTCGGCCTCGGCGCGGACGACCTGCTGCCGCTCCTCGCTCCAGACGCCCGCGGGGGTGGGGGTGACGTCGACGCGGGTGAGGCAGGACGCAGGGTCGGTGGAGCCGGGGGGCGCAATGTGCAGTTCCCCGGGCTGCTGCGGTGTGTTCGTGATCCGCAGCCGCAGGGTGTCGTGGTGGTCGAGCAGCAGGCCGAGCGCCGCCGTGAGGCGGGCCTCGTCGGCGCCCGGCGGGGTCACGAGCAGCAGGGTCTGGTTGAACTCCGTTATGGGGCCGCCGTGGTGCAGCCGCTCGTGCATGACGGCGGTCAGCGGGACCGCTCCGGTTCCGTCGTCGGTGTTCGCGGCGTCCTGCCCAGCGTCCGTGGCGACGGCGGCCAGCCGGGCGGGTGTCTTGTGCTCGAAGACGTCCCGGACCGAGATCGCCAGCCCCTGGGCGCGGGCGCCGCTGACGAGCTGGATCGACAGGATGCTGTCCCCGCCGACGGTGAAGAAGTCGTCGTCGGCGCCGACGCGGGGCAGGGCGAGGAGGTGGGCGAACAGTCCGCACAGCACCTCTTCGCGCGGGGTCCGGGGTGCGCGGCCTGCCGTCGGGGTGAAGTCCGGGGCGGGCAGCGCCCGCCGGTCCAGCTTCCCGTTCGGCGACAGCGGCAGCTCGGCGAGGGCGACGCACAGGGCGGGCACCAGGGCGTCCGGCAGCAGGCCCGCCACGAACCGGCGGACCTCCGCCGCGTCCAGCGTGCCGCGCGCCGGTACCAGGTATCCGACGAGCCGTTTGGTGCCCGCGGCGTCCACGTGCACGGTGACGGCCGCCTGGCCGACGGCCTCGTGGCGCAGCAGGGCGGCCTCGACCTCGCCCGGTTCGATGCGCACCCCGCGGATCTTGACCTGTTCGTCGGTGCGTCCGAGGTGCTCCAGTTGCCCGTCGCCGCGCCGGCGCACCACGTCCCCGGTCCGGTACATACGCTCCCCGGTGCCGAACGGGCAGGCCACGAAGCGCTCGGCGGTCAGCGCGGCGCGTCCGGCGTACCCGCGCGCGAGCCCTTCGGCGGCGACGTACAGCTCCCCCGCGACCCCCGGCGGTACCGGCCGCAGCGCGGCGTCTAGGACGTGCAGGCGGGTGTTGGACACGGGCCGGCCGACGGTCACCGCCTCGCCGGGCAGGGCCTGGCAGGCGGAGACGAAGACGGTGGTCTCGGTGGGCCCGTAGGTGTTGTGGACCGGCGTCCCCAGCAGGTCGGTGGCGGCGGTGACGGTCGCGGCGGGCAGTGCCTCGCCGCCGCACATCACCCATTTCAGCCCGGTGCAGCGCGCGGCGGCGGGCTCCTGGGTGAAGACCTCCAGCATCGACGGCACGAAGTGCACGGCGGTGACGGCCTCGGCGGCGATGACCTGGGCGATGTAGCGCGGGTCCTGCTGTCCGCCGGGCCGCGCCAGCACGACGGCCGCGCCCGTGGTCAGCGGCCACAGCAGTTCGATCACCGAGGCGTCGAAGGTGACCGGCGACTTGTGGAGCATGCGGTCCTCGGGCGCGAGCCGGTACTCGCGTTGCAGCCACTGCGTGAAGTCGACCAGCCCTCGGCGGTGGATCACCACGCCCTTGGGGCGTCCGGTCGAGCCGGAGGTGTGGACGACGTAGGCGGGGTGGGCCGGCAGCAGCGGGCGCGGCAGGTCTGCGGCGGTGGGGTCGGTGGCCGGCAGCCCGCTCAGCTCCCGGACGGCGTCCGGGGTGTCGACGGCCACGACGCCCACTCCGTCGACGGCGGGGAGGCTCGCGGCGGTGTCGGCGGTGGCGAGCACCAGCCCGGGGCGTCCGTCGCGCAGCAGGTAGGCGACGCGCTCGGCGGGGTGGCCGGGGTCGACCGGCAGGTAGGCGGCGCCCGCCTTGAGGACGGCGAGGACGGCGACCACCATGCGTGTCCCGCGCGGTACGGCGACGGCGACGACGTCCTCGGGGCCCGTGCCGCGGCGCAGCAGCCAGTGGGCGAGCCGGTTGGCCTGCTCGTTCAGGGCCCGGTAGGACACGGGGGCGGCGTCCTCGTCGGGGCTGACCAGGGCTATGGCGTCCGGGGTGTGTGCCGCACGCTCCTCGAAGAGGCGGGTCCAGTCGGCGTCCGGGATCGGGTGGGCGGAGTCGTTCCAGGTGTCCAGGAGGCGCAGTTCGTCGGCGCCGAGCAGGTCGGCCGCCGCGAGCCGGGTGCCGGGGTCGGCCACGGCCTGCTCCAGGAAGCGTTCCAGGCGGTCGGCGAACGACTTCGCCGTGGACTCGTCGAAGAGGTCGGTGCGGTAGTGCAGGGTTCCGCGGATGCCGGCGGGGGCGCCGGGGCCGTCGCTGTCGCGGGTCTCGGCGAAGTTGAAGGACAGGTCGAACTTGGCCTCGGTGGGCAGGACGTGCTCGTACCGGGCCTCGACGCCGGGGAGGGTCAGCGGCGGGCGTGCGGTGTTGTCGACGGCCAGCATCACCTGGAAGACCGGGTGGTGGGCGAGGCTGCGGGCGGGGCTGAGCAGGTCGACGAGGCGTTCGAAGGGCAGGTCCTGGTGGGCGTAGGCGTCGAGGTCGGCGTCGCGGACGCGGCGCAGCAGTTCGCGGAAGGCGGGGTTGCCGCTGGTGTCGGTGCGCAGGGCGAGGGTGTTGACGAAGAATCCGATGAGCCCGTCGAGTTCGTCCTGGCCCCGCCCGGCGACGGGGGCGCCGAGCACGATGTCCTCTCCCGCGCCGAGCCGGGTCAGGACGGCGGCGAGCGCGGCCTGGAGGACCATGAAGACGCTGGCGCCGCTCTCGCGGGCGAGGTCGGTGATCCCCTGGTGCAGGGCGGGGGGCCAGTTCAGTTCCAGCACGGCGCCGTCGCGGCCGGCCGTGGCGGGGCGTGCGCGGTCGCAGGGCAGGTCGGCGCATTCGGGGATGCCGTCCAGGGTGCGCCGCCAGAAGTCCGCCTGTTCCTGTGCGGGTGCGCTGTCCTTCGTCCTCGGGCCGAGGAGTCCGTGCTGCCAGAGGGTGTAGTCCGCGTACTGGACGGGGAGCGGCGGCCACTGGGGGGCGTTTCCTTCGAGGCGTGCCCGGTAGGCGGTGCCGAGTTCGCGGATGAGGACGCCCATCGACCAGCCGTCGGCGGCGATGTGGTGCAGCAGGATCAGCAGGACGTGCTCGTCGTCGGCGGTCCGCAGCAGGCGTGCCCGCAGGGGGGTTTCCCGGGCGAGGTCGAAGGGGCGCGCGACCTCGTCGGCCAGGAGCTGTGCGACGGCGTCGGGGTCGGTGTCGGAGACCGTGAGGTGCGGGCGGGCCCGGTCCGCCGGGAGGATCCGCTGCCAGGGCTTTCCGGCGTCGGCGGGGAAGACCGTCCGCAGGATCTCGTGCCGGTCCGTGACGTCGGCGAGCGCGGCCTCCAGGGCCGCCGGGTCCAGTGCGCCCGTCAGCCGTACGGCGAGCGGGATGTGGTAGGCGCTGCCGGAGCCGTCCAGGTTGTCGAGGAACCACAGGCGGTTCTGGGCGAAGGACAGCGGCAGCCGTTCGGGCCGTTCCGTGCGCACCAGGGGCGGGCGCGGCGGGAGGCCGCGGCCGGTCGCTCCGGCCAGAGCTGCCGGGGTGCGGGCCTCGAAGACGTCCCGTACGGAGAGGTCGGCGCCGAGGACCGTGCGGACGCCGGCCGCGAGGCGCATGGCGAGCAGGGAGTCGCCGCCGAGGGCGAAGAAGTCGTCGTCGACGCCGACGGCGGGCAGGCCGAGGAGGTCGGTGAACAGGGTGCACAGCGCCTCCTCCTGCGGGGTACGGGCCGGGCGTGCCGTGGCCTGTGCGGTGCGGCCGGGGGCGGGCAGCGCGCGCCGGTCCAGCTTCCCGTTCGGGGTCAGGGGCAGTTCGGGGAGCGTCACATACGCCGCTGGCACCATGTAGTCGGGCAGCCGGTGTGCGGCGAACTCCCGTACGGCGGCCGGGTCCGGGGCGGGGCCGGCGGGGACGAGGTGGGCGACCAGGCGCCGGGTTCCGGAGGGGTCCTCATGGACGGTGACGGCGGCCTGCGCGATCTGCGGGTGGCGCAGCAGCGCGGCCTCGATCTCGCCGGGTTCGATGCGGAAGCCGCGGATCTTGACCTGCTGGTCGGCTCGGCCCAGGTACTCCAGGCGGCCGTCGGGGCCCCATCGGACCACGTCCCCGGTGCGGTACATCCGCTCGCCGGGCGCGCCGAAGGGGCAGGCCACGAAGCGGCCGGCGGTCAGCGCCGGGCGGCCCGCGTACCCGCGCGCCAGGCCCGGGCCCGCCACGTAGAGTTCGCCCGCGACGCCCTGGGGCACCAGCCGCAGGGCCGTGTCCAGGACGTGGACGCGCAGGTCGGTGAGGGGGCCGCCGATGGCGCCGGCCCGCAGGCCGTCGGTGCGGTCGGCCGGCAGGGGCAGGGCGGTGACGTGCACGGTCGTCTCGGTGATGCCGTACATGTTCACCAGGAGCGTGGAGTCCTGCGGACGCAGCCGGTACCACTCGCGCACCGGGGCGAAGTCGAGTGCCTCGCCGCCGAACACCACGTACCGCAGGGACAGGGGCGGGCCGTCGGTCTCGCCCGCCTGGGCGCGCAGGAGTTCCCCGAAGGCCGAGGGGGTCTGGCTGAGGACCGTGACGTGTTCGTGCGCGAGCAGTCGCAGGAAGCGGGCGGGATCGCGGCTGACGTCGAAGGGGACGGCGACCAGGGTGCCGCCGTGCAGGAGCGCCCCCCACAGTTCCCACACGGAGAAGTCGAAGGCGTAGGAGTGGAACAGTGTCCAGGTGTCGCCGGGTCCGATGTCGACCCACTTCCGGGTGGCGTCGAAGAGCCGGCCGACGTTGCGGTGCGGCACGACCACGCCTTTGGGGCGTCCGGTGGAGCCGGAGGTGTAGATGACGTAGGCGGGGTGGGCCGGCAGCAG
>NZ_LIRL01000755.1:7200-7333 GCF_001419795.1 Streptomyces niveiscabiei | reverse complement strand
CCCCCCCCGCCGAACCCACCACCCACCCCGATCAAGGGAGCCCTCCACCGTGAGCACTACGCGCGTAGACGCCGAAACCCTCCGCCGCCTCCCCAAAGCTGTTCTCCACGACCACCTCGACGGCGGCCTGCGC